>WGMD01000017.1 GCA_016125255.1 Planctomycetota bacterium
AAGGGGGAGGGCTTCTGACCCCCCGCCCTTGAGGGCGGGGCTGGGGGCGGGTGAGGCGCATCAGTTCGCGCGGGTTTCGTTTCGATGCGGACGTGGCTTGGTGCTGACACGATTCACCCCCACCCAACCCTCCCCCTCGAAGGGGGAGGGCTTCTGACCCCCCGCCCTTGAGGGCGGGGCTGGGGGCGGGTGAGGCGCATCAGTTTGCGCGGGTTTCGTTTCGATGCGGACGTGGCTTGGGGCTGACACGATTCACCCCCACCCAACCTCCCCCTCAAGGGGGAGGGCTTCTGACCCCCCGCCCTTGAGGGCGGGGCTGGGGGCGGGTGAGGCGCATCAGTTCGCGCGGGTTTCGTTTCGATGCGGACGTGGCTTGGGACTGACACGATTCACCCCCACCCAACCCTCCCCCTCGGAGGGGGAGGGCTTCTGTGCTCTATTGGCAGCTTGTCAAGAACCTGACCGCGCACCATGATGGGGTGATGTCGGAAAAGCGTCATCGCATCAAGCCCGTTCACACGGATCGCGCTCGTCGGCTCCGCCGGGTGATGACCGGGCCGGAGCGGCATTTGTGGAGCGTTCTGAGAGACAAGCAAATCGGGGGATTGCGATTTCGCCGACAGCATCCGGTTGGGCGGTTCATCGCTGACTTTGCATGCCTGGAGGCGCATCTGATTGTCGAGGTCGATGGCGAGAGTCACGTCGGACAATTCGATGCGGACAATGCGCGCACGCGCGAACTGATGCGGCAGGGATTCAAAGTCCTGCGCTTTACAAATGACGAGGTCTTGCAAGCCACGGAAGCCGTTGCGAACACGATCGCGCGTGCGGCGGGTTTGGATTGGTGATCGCATCGATGCGGGCACGGTCTTGGGCTGATGCGATTTACCCCCACCCAACCTCCCCCTCAAGGGGGAGGGGAAGAGGGCGCTAGACTTTCGGGTATGGCCGAATGGGACATCAAGATGTTGCACGATGGGCAGTGTCCGATCTGTTCGCGCGAGGTGGCGATGCTGCGGCGGAAGGATGTGCATCATCGCATCGCTTTTGAGGATATCACCGGGCCGGACTTTGATGCGGGCCGGTACGGTCTGACGCAGGCGGCGGTCGAGGGGCGGATGCACGGCGTGCTGCCGGACGGGCGGATCGTCACGGGCGTGGAGGTTTTTCGACGCACGTACCGGGCGATCGGGCTGGGCTGGCTGGTTGCGCCGACGGGTTGGCCGGTGCTTCGATGGGTGTTTGACGGGTTATACGCCGTTTTTGCGAAGGTTCGGCCCTGGCTGGGGCGCAAGCGGCGTTGCGAGACGGACACATGTCGCCCCGGCCGGTAGCCGATACAATGCCCGGCCCATGAACGAACCGACCCACAAGCCGATCACGCTTTCGACGCTGCGCCGGATGGCGGCGGCGGGGGAGCGCATTGCCGTGTTGACCTGTTATGACGCCACGACGGCGCGCTGGTTATCGCGGGCGGGGTTGCCGGTGCTTTTGGTGGGGGATACGGCGGCGGAGATGATTCTGGGCGAGCCGTCGACGATCCATGTCACGATGGACCTGCTCATCGCGCTGACGCGTGCGGTCAAGCGGGGGGCGCCGGATTGCTTTGTCATGGCGGACATGCCGTTCATGAGCTATCAGGCGTGCGACGCGGAGGCGATCCGCAATGCCGGCCGCTTTCTGAGCGAGGCGCATGCGGATGCGGTCAAGCTCGAAGTCGACGGTTCGTTCGGCGATCTGGTCGGCAAGATGGCGCGGGCGGGGGTGCCGGTGGTGGCGCATCTGGGGTCGAGGCCTCAGCATGTGCATCGCACGGGCGGGTACCGGGCAGCGGGGCGCAGCGCCGCGGATGCGAATCGGCTTGTGGAGGAAGCGCAGCTCATGGAAGCGCGCGGGGCGGTGATGTTGTTACTGGAGGCGACGACGGCGAGCGTGGCGGAGCGGATCGTGGGGAGCGTGAAGATTCCGGTGATCGGCTGCGGGGCCGGGCCGGCGTGTCACGGACATGTGGTGGTGCTGCACGATTTACTGGGTTTGACCGACTGGCACCCGCCGTTCGTCAAACCCAACGCGGCGATCGGCGAAGCGATCGCGCAGTCCGCCAAGCAGTGGATCGAACTGGTCCAGTCGGGGAAGTATCTGAAGGATGATCACCCGTATCGGTGACACGGGGATGGGGGTTGAGCACTCTCAATAACCACCAAGACACCAAGAACACCAAGGTGAAATCAGGGTTTTAGAACGTGTGTGAGAAGATCATTGATCGACGAGCCGCGACCGTCAGGGAGCGGTCGAAACAGGTCACAATGAGCGGCGCCGTGACCGCTCCCTGACGGTCGCGGCTCGTTAAACTCCGCCTTCTCACACACGTTCTTATACACAATGCGGCATTCCTTGGTGACCTTGGTGTCTTGGTGGTTGAGTTCTTTCTGAGGTTTCGGTTTTGCGATGCGCGAAGAAGTGGGCATCGCGGCTCGGGGATTTGGTCGCAATTCGCACAGGGTTTGCGCGTTTGGCGCATGGGGATGGCGGCTGTGCGCGCACCGTGCGCGCGGGTTGATGTAAGTCATTAAAAAACGTCGCATGGATGTGACGCGTCGGGTTCGGCGGTGCGCACGGGCGCGCCGGTGCGCGCTTCGTTGCGTGAAAAGCGTCGGAGGATGCAGGGGATAGGGCGCGAAGGGCGGGGAGCGAGAGCGGTGAAAACGCGGACGTGCGGATGCGCGGGGGAGGATCGGGCTGGGAAACTTTTCGGACGTGGGCGGGGGATGCAGGGCGGGGGGTGAACCTGTCGATCAAATGAGCGTATAGATTCGGAGCGGTGGCATAAACGATGAGCCATTGCACGTGGTACATTTACAAGACAGGAGCGAACCCATGAAGCGTTCAGTAAGCTACGGGCCGGTGATGGTGCTGGCCGTGACGGTGTTGGCGGTGTTGTTGGGCGGTCCGTATGCGATGCGGCAACTGGCGTACGCGGAGCAGGAAGCGCGTGTGAGCCAGGGGCGGCAGACGCTTAAGACGAGCAAGTTGGCGGAGTTGAGCGACGCCTTCCGGGAGGTGGCGAAGGTGGTCGAGCCGTCGGTGGTGCACATTTCGGTGAGCACGAAGGTTTCGGAGCATCCGGTGCATAACCGGCTTGGGCCGAACATTCCCGACGAGTTCCGCCGCTTTTTCCCGGGCATTCCCGATGACCAGGACAACGCCGAGCCCAAGGGCAAGGACGACGACAATCAGGAGTACGACAAGTACGACGTGCCGCAGGCGTACGGGTCGGGCAGCGGTTGGGTGTATGGGCACGGCAATGAGAATTTCATCGTGACCAACAACCACGTCGTCAAGGACGCGGACGAAATCATCGTCAAGTTCTTCGACAAATCGACGCGGAAGGCGACGGTCGTCGGCACCGATCCGCAGACGGACATCGCGGTGCTCAAGGTCGACGACGGCGACCTGCACCCGGCGGCGATCAGCATCAAGCCCGTCGAGCAGGGCGAGATGGTCTTCGCCTTCGGCTCGCCGTTCCAGTTCGATTTCTCCATGAGCCAGGGCATCGTCTCGGGGTCCGGCCGCCGGCTGGGGATCCTCGGCAACATGGGCTATGAGAACTTCATCCAGACCGACGCGGCGATCAACCCCGGCAACTCCGGCGGGCCGCTGTGCAATATCTATGGTGAAGTCATCGGCATGAACTCGGCGATCGCGACGCGCACCGGCGCCAGCAACGGCATCGGCTTCGCGATCCCGTCGGACATGATCAAGGACGTCGTCAACCAGATCATCGACAAGGGCAAGGTGAGCCGGGGCTACCTGGGCGTGTGGATCCGCGATCTGGATGACAAGCTGGCCAAGAGCTTCGGGTACAGCGGGTCGGGCGTGCTGGTGGAGGACCTCGTCGGGGCCGACAGCCCGGCGGGCAAGGGCGGCATGAAGGCCGGTGACATCATCACGAAGATCGAAGGCGTGGAGGTGACCAATGCGTCGGAGCTTCGCCGCGTGGTCGCCCGTTATGCGCCCGGTCAGGTGATCACGGTGGACATCTACCGCGATGGCAAGAATCAGATCCTCAAGATCACGCTGACCGAGCAGCCCAAGAACCCCGAGGTGGCGGCGGCCAACGGCGGGGCGGGTTCGGAGCCGGCCGTGGCGCCGGAGAAGCTCGAGCCGCTGCGTCAGCTCGGGCTTGAGAAGCTCGAGAATTTCACGGAGGGGATGGCCAAGCGTCTGGACGTTCAGTTCACGCCGGGCGTGGTGATCGAGGATGTTCGGGCCGGTTCGGTGGCGGCGGCGGAAGGGCTTCGCCCGGGCGTCGTCGTGACGGAAGTGATGGGCACGCCGGTCAAGAACCTCAAGCAGCTCACGACGGAGATCGCCAAGCACGATCTGAAAAAGGGCGTTCGGCTGCGTGTGATGGCGGGGGATGTGAAGCGATTTGTGCTCCTGGCCCTGCCCGAGTAACGCGATCGCGGACTCACAAAAACCCCATGCCCCCGGCGTCGTCCGGGGGTTTTTTTTTGCCCGTTTTCCTGCTACGCTGTGGGTCTTGCATGCGGGTCCGGCCCGGGCCCATTCTTCAGGAGTATTTCGTATGAGCGACAAAGCTCTGCTCAAGTTGCCCGATGGCAAGACGCTCGAGATGCCCATCGTCGTGGGCACCGAGAACGAGAAGGCCATCGATATCGCCAAGCTGCGTTCGGAGACCGGTTACATCACACTCGACCCCGCCTACGGGAACACCGGCTCGTGCACCAGCGACATCTGCTACATCGACGGCGAAGCGGGCATCCTCCGCTATCGCGGCTACCCCATCGAGCAGCTCGCCGAGCAGAGCTCCTTCGTCGAAGTCGCCTACATGCTCATCTGGGGCAAGCTGCCCAACGAACAGGAGCTGGCCGAGTGGAGCAATCTGCTGGGCAAGAACGCCATGCTCCACGAAGGCCTGCGCTTCGCGTTCAACTCGATCCCGCAGACCGGTCATCCGATGGCGACGCTTTCGTCGATGATCAACGCCATGTCCTGCTACCACCCCGATGTGCTGGAGCTCAAGGACGAGGCGCAGTTCATGCCCATGGCCGCCAAGCTTCTCTCGAAGGTGCGGACGATCGCCGCGTTCAGCTATCGCCAGACGGTCGGTCATCCGATCCGCTATCCCAAGCCGCACCTCGATTACTGCGCCAACTTCCTGCACATGATGTTCTCGATTCCCTACTCGGGCTATGAGCCGGACCCGGATGTGGCCAAGGCGCTCAATCAGATTCTGATTCTGCACGCCGAGCACGAGCAGAACTGCTCGACGTCGACGGTCCGCATGGTCGGCTCGTCGGGGGCGAACCTGTTCACTTCGTGCGCCGCGGGCGTCTGCGCCCTGTGGGGCCCGCTGCACGGCGGGGCGAACGTCGCCGTGCTCGACATGCTCGAACGCATCCGCGGCGGCAAAACCACCGTCAAGGACTTTATGGCCAAAGTCAAGAGCAAGGAAGAGAAGCTCATGGGCTTCGGCCACCGGGTCTACAAGAACTTCGACCCCCGCGCCAAGATCCTCAAGGACGCCTCGGTCAAAGTCCTCGCCAAGCTCGGCGTCAAGGACCCGCTGCTGGACATCGCCCGCGAGCTGGAGGAAATCGCCCTCGCCGACGACTATTTCATCAGCCGCAAGCTCTACCCCAACGTCGACTTCTACTCGGGCATCATCATGCGCGCGATGGGCCTGCCCACCAACATGTTCACCGTCATGTTCGCCATCGGCCGCATGCCCGGCTGGATCGCCCACTGGTACGAAGTCTACCGCGACCCCAATTCGCGCATCAACCGCCCGCGCCAGATCTACACCGGCCCGACCCGGCGCGATTACGTGCCGATGGATAAACGGTCCTGAGACGGCCGGAACGAGAGGGTTAACTGGTTGACTCGTTCACTGGTTAACTGGGAAAGGCAGAAAGACAAGCCGCGCCCCGATGCGATGGTCCTGCCAGTCAACGAATCAACGAGTTAACCAGTTAACCAGTCAACCTCAAATGTCTGAGTCTCCCCTGGGCATCGGTATCATCGGCTGCGGCACCGTCGGCGTCGGTGTCGTCAAGTTGCTCACCGACATGCGCGACGTCTACGCCCGGCGCGTCGGACGCCCGATCGAAATCCGCCGCATCCTCGTCCGCAGCGCCAAGGCGAAGCGCGATGCGGCCGTGCCCGCGAATCTTGTGACCGATGATGCCGACGCGTTCTTCAATGACAAGCGCATCGCCATCATCGTCGAAGTCGCCGGCGGCATCGACCCGGTCGGCAAGTACGTCCGCCGCGCCATCGAGACCGGCCGGCATGTCGTGACCGCCAACAAGTCGCTCCTGGCCGCGCAGGGCGTCGAACTTTTCGCCCTCGCCCGCAAGCACAAGGTCGCCATCGCCTTCGAGGCCTCCTGCGGCGGAGGCATCCCGATTCTCGCCGCCCTGAAATTCGGTCTCGCCGCCAACCGGATTGATGCGCTTTACGGCATTCTCAACGGCACCTGCAATTTCATCCTGACGCAGATGACCGAAGCCGGCGCGTCCTACGCCGACGCCCTCGCCGCCGCGCAGGCCCGGGGCTACGCCGAGGCCGACCCGACCCTTGACGTCTCCGGCGCCGACACCGCGCAGAAGCTTTCCATCATCGCCGCACTGGCGTTCGGCGTGTGCGTCGATGCCGCGGCGGTGAGCTGCCAAGGCATCGACAAACTCCAGAGCGAAGACATCTTCTTCGGCGCCGAGCTGGGCTACACCATCAAGCTGCTGGCCATCGCCCAGCGGACGGACAAGGGCTTGAGTCTGCGGGTGCATCCGTGCTTCGTGCACATGGACGAACCGCTCGCGCAGGTCCGCGCCGCCTACAACGCCCTGAGCGTGTTCGGACACGCGGTCGGACACACGATGTTCTACGGCCACGGCGCCGGTCAAATGCCGACCGCCTCCGCCGTGGTCGGCGATATCCTCAACGTCGCCGCCGGCTGGTATCCGCACGCCTTCGCGTCGATGTGCATCTGGCCCGATCAGCACAAGGCGACCGCCATCGCCAGTCCCGACATCGTGACCAACCGCTACTACCTCCGCATCGCGGCGAAGGATCAGCCGGGCGTGATGGCCAAGGTCGCCGGCGTGCTCGGTGATCACGCCATCAGCATCTCCGCCATCCTCCAGCACGAATCGCCCGACGGCGGATCGTTCGTGCCCCTGATCATCACGACGCACGACGCCCCCGAAGGCGCGATGCGCTCCGCCGCCGCCATCGCCAAACTCGACGTCGTCGCCGACAAACCCGTGTGCCTGCGCATCATCGAACTGCCGAGGGATTAGACGGGCGTCATCCCCATGGCTTTCCCGTTTCGCCGCGAGCCGCAGGCGAGCGCGATGCGACGAATGAACCGGTCCGGCAATCGACCCCCTTGTCCCCTTTGTGATATCATGCACGCGTCGCGAGGGAGCACATCTCAGTGAGCAAGCGCATTTCACGTACGAGGTCCGGCACGAAAAAGCCGCGGCGGGTGGTTGAGACGCCTGATGTGGTGACGGTGGTCGATGATGATGAAATGATTTCGACGACCGGGCGCAAGAACGACCCGCTGCTCGTCGAGGTCGCATGGGAAGTCGTCAACCAGGTCGGCGGCATCTACACCGTCATCCGATCCAAACTCCCGGCCATGGACGCCAAGTGGGCCAAACGCTATTGCGTCGTCGGCCCCTACATGCACCACACCGCCAGCGTCGAGTTCGAACCCGCCACCCCCACCGGCGCGTTCGGACAAGCCGTCAAAAAACTCCGCGAGATGGGCATCGGCGTGCATTACGGGCACTGGCTCGTCACCGGCCGGCCCCGCGCCGTGCTGCTCGACCTGGCGACCGGCTACTCGAAGCTCAATGAAGCGCGCGGCAAGCTCTGGCATCATCACAACGTCCCCACCCCGCACGATGATCAGCTCATCAACGACGTCGTGACCTTCGGCTACCTCGTCGAGCAGTTCCTGGCCGTGCTCGCCGACCGCGAGGCCGGCAAGCGTCCGATCATCGCGCATTTTCACGAATGGATGGGCGCCGCGGCGATTCCCGAAATCCGCCGCCGCATGATCCCCATCACGACCGTCTTCACCACCCACGCCACGATGCTCGGCCGATACATCGCCGCCAACGATCCGTGGTATTACGACCATGTGCCCTTCGTCGACTGGCTCAAGGACGCCCGCCGCTTCCTCATCGAACCGCAGGTCACGCTCGAACGCGCCGCCGCCCACGGCGCGCAGGTGTTGACCACCGTCTCCAACGTCACCGCCTTCGAATGCGAACATCTGCTCGGCCGCAAGGTCGATGTCGTCACGCCCAACGGGCTGAACATCGAACGATTCGTGGCGCTGCATCAATTCCAGAATCTTCACAACACCTACAAGGCGAAGATTCACGAATTCACGATGTCGCATTTCTTCCCCAGTTACGCCTTCGATCTGGACAAGACGCTCTACTTCTTCACGTCCGGCCGGTACGAGTATCGCAACAAGGGCTTTGACATGACGCTCGAAGCCCTCGCCCGACTCAACTGGCGGCTCAAACAGGACAAGATCGACCGCACCGTCGTCTTCTTCCTCGTGACGCGCAAGCCCTATCGCTGCATCAACGCCAACGAGCTTTCGCAGCACGCCATCATGGACGAATTGAAGGCGACCTGCGACGCGATCAAGGAGCAGATCGGCGAGAAGCTTTTCACGCAGACCGCCATGGGCCGCTCGCCCGAGTTCAACGAGCTGGTCGATGAATACTGGCGCCTGCGGCTGCGTCGCACGCGGCAGGCATGGGGCACCGGGCGCTGGCCGGCGATCGTGACGCATGACCTGGTCGATGATCGCAATGACGAGGTGCTCAATCAGATCCGCACCTGCAAGCTCCTCAACGACCGCTCCGATCCGGTCAAGGTCGTGTACCACCCCGAGTTCATTCAGGCGGTCAATCCGCTCTGGGGCCTCGATTACGATCAGTTCGTGCGCGGCTGCCACGCGGGCGTCTTCCCGAGCTACTACGAACCCTGGGGCTACACGCCGCTCGAGTGCATGGCGCTGGGCATTCCGTCGGTGACGAGCGATGTGTCGGGCTTCGGATCGTACGTCATCGACAACATCCCCAATCACGAGGACGCCGGCCTGTACGTCGTGCATCGCCGCTACGCCGACTATCACGCGGCCGTGGACGAGCTGGCCAACCACATGTACAACCTGACCGTGCTGGGCCGGCGCGACCGCATCGCCCTGCGCAACAAGGTCGACCGCTCCGCTGAGCATTTTGACTGGACCAACCTCGTCAAATACTACGATCAGGCCCACGACCTGGCGCTGCAGCGCATGAGCTGACCTACAATCAGACACCCGCCCCCCCGTTTAGCGACGCGGCTTGCCGCGTGCTTCTTCTTCAACGGACCATGCCCATGCTCCGCACCCTTCTGCTCGTCCTGGTATTGACCCCCGCGACCTTCGCCGCCGACTACGCCATCGTCGTCAAACAGGCGACGCTCGACGATGCCGCGTGGAAGCCCGTCATCGACGCGCTTGTGAAAAAGCACGACGGCGTCGTCATCGCGTACGCCGCCGAGGTGACCGAGTCGCGGGAAGCGCTGGCGAAAATGATGCCGCGCTATACGTGTTTCGTCACGAAGCCGGAGGAAGCCGGGCGGGCGATGGTGATCGCGGTGCATCGCATGACGCGCGCGCTCGATGACGATCCGTACACCGACACACGCTGGGCGATCCTCACCGGCTACTCGCCCGACGCCGCCCTGCGGATCGCGCAGGCGAGCGAACCGTTGGTCATCCGCAAAGGCGCCGCCGGCACGCCGATGGATCTGTCGCCGTTTCATGAAGGCGTCTGGTACTCGGAGCGCGACGCGGGGGAGTATGTTGTCAAAAAGCCCGGTGAAAAGGCCGAGAAACAGACCGGCCCCGCCGACTCGACGGCCGAGATCGTCGATACGCTCAACAAGTTCTCGCCCGATCTTTTCATGACCAGCGGGCACGCCACCGAACGCGACTGGCAGATCGGCTACGCCTATCGCAACGGGCAGTTCCGCTGCGCCGATGGCAAACTCTTCGGCCTCGACACCGCCGGCCAGCGCCTCCCCATCGACTCGCCCAATCCGAAAATCTACATGCCCGTCGGCAACTGCCTGATGGGCCACATCGCCGACCGCGATTCGATGGCGCTGGCCTTCATGAACAACGCCGGCGTCAACCAGATGATCGGCTACACCGTCCTGACATGGTTCGGCAAGGCCGGCTGGGGCACGCGCGATTACCTGTTCGATCTGCCCGGACGATACTCGCTCAGTGATGCGTTCTTCTTCAACAACCAGATGATCACGCGCGAACTGATCGACCGTTTCCCCAAGTCCCTCGACTACGTCAACACGCACTGGGACCTGCAGCACGATCCGCGCGCCCTGGCACGCATCGCCGGTGAACTGGGCTACACGCAGTTCGACCAGACGACGCAACAGAACGTCGGCCTCATCTGGGACCGCGACACGCTCGCCCTCTACGGCGACCCCGCCTGGGACGCCCGCCTCGACGCCGCCGACCTGCCCGTCAAAACGCAACTGTCGCGCGACGGAAATACGTGGACTTACACCATGACGGCGACGCGGAACATCCAACCCGCCCGCCCCCTCGCCGACTTCCTCCCGCAGCGCGTCAAAAACGTGAAGCTCACCACCGGCGCCGAGTTCGCGCCCGTCATCACCGATGACTTCATCCTCCTCGAAAAAACCCCGGTCCTCGAAGCGGGCAAAACCTACACCGTAACCTTCACCGCCGATCCGATTGAGTGATGCTTGAACCCTCCCCCTTGAGGGGGAGGGCAGGGTGGGGGTGAATCGCATCAGTTCAAATGCGTCTGTTTGCGCGTCCACACATCCGTGCGCGCGACGGATGCGATCATGGCGGAACGCGACATGACTGGACTGATACGCCTCACCCTCCCCCAGCCCCTCCCTGAAAGGGAGGGGGGAAGAGCATTCACTCCCCGATCGCACCGGGCAGCGGTTTGGCGATTTTGTCAGAGGTCGACGCGAAGTCTTCGTGCAGGGCGGCGCTGATCGTGGGGGCGATCTGCGATTGGGTCACTTCGATGTTCTCGCGCAGGCCCATCGCCTTCGTGTCGGGGCCCATGACGGCGATCCAGATGCGGTTGGATTCGGGGATGGATTTGCCGTGGCTGGTCCAGTTCTGCCCGGCAGCGCCGCGGCCGTGATCGGTGGAGAGGATCAGCGTGGTTTTGCCGGCGTACTGCGGGTCGGACTGGCAGTATTCCCATACGCGCCGAATGAAATCATCGCCCTGATGCATCGCGTGCAGGTACAGATCGTATCGCCGGCCGTGGCCCCATTCGTCGGTCTCGCCGAGCATGACGTACAGCACGCGCGGCTTGTTCGTGGTGAGCGTGCGCCAGGCGGATTGCATCGTCACGGCGTCGAAGCGCGCCCCGTCCCAATACGCGGGCAGGTCCGCGGCGATCTGATTGAGCGTGTGCTCCTCGGGCGTTTGCGGATCGAGAATCGGCGGGCCGTCGCCGTTGGCGGGGAGCTTGGAGCGATCGACGTTGAGAATGTACGGCAGCACGTCCCACGACCCGGCGGCATAGACGCGGCCCTCGAAGCCGGGGCGAGCATTGAGGTATTCCAGAACGGTGACGTTGGGATTGGGGACTTTGTTGTTGGAGTCGATGTGCTCATCATCGGGTCGGCCGGTGAGCATTTCGTTGTAGCCGGGGTAGGAGAAGCGCATGTCGTTGGCGACATGCGCGAGGGACCCGTGCGCGTCGTCGCCGAAGACCTGGCCGTGTTTGGCGACGACGGTCCAGAAGAAGGGCATGAGCTTCGCGCGCCGCTGCTCGGGCGTGTCGGCCTTGTACAGATCGGCGACGGGTGCGGGGTTGCGGATGCCGCCTTCCTTTGGAGTCAATAGTTCATCTTGCGCGCCGCCGAAGACTTCCTGCCAGCGCGTGCCGTCCATGGTGATGAAGATGACGTTTTGGGTTTTGGTTTGAGCGAGTGCGGTGTTGGCGAGGAGGACGCAGGCGAGGAGGAAGTTGCGCATGTTTGCACCGTGATGAAAGCGCGGGGCGTTGCCCCGCCGCTAAACGGGATCGACGGCGGTGGCGGGTCAGCGCGTCGAGAAGCGGAAGGTCATGTGATGTTCGTACGTCTGGCCGGGGCGGAGGATCGGGCTGGGGAAGTTCGGGTGGTTGATCGCATCGGGGAAGGTCTGGGTTTCCAGGCACAGACCGGCGTGCTGCTGATAGACAACGCCATGCTTGCCGGTCACCGTGCCATCGAGGAAGTTACCGGTGTAAAGCTGCACGCCGGGTTGATCGGCCGAGAGCTGCATCACGCGACCGGACGCCGGGTCGTACACCTCGGCGACGGGGCGCATCTGATGCGCCGGGCCGTCGACGACGAAGTTATGGTCATACCCCTTGCCGGGCCCTGCGCGGAGGGCGTCAATGTCGCGCCCGATTTCCTTGGGCTTGCGGAAGTCGAAGGGCGTTCCGGCGACGGGGGCCAGCTCGCCGGTGGGAATCTGCGTGTCATCGGTCGGCGTGTACTTGTCGGCATGCAGCGTGAGCACATCATCGAGCACATTCTTCGATGGATCCCCGCCGAGGTTCCAATACGTGTGCTGCGCCAGATTGACGATCGTCGGCGCATCGGTCACCGCGGACATCTCGACCTTCAGCTCGTTGTCATTGGTCAGCGTGTAAATCACCGTGACCGTCACCTTGCCCGGATAGTGTTCATCGCCATCGGGGCTGACGAGCGTGAGCTTCAGCGATGGGCCGTCGGATGTTTCCATCGGCTCGCCGGACCAGACGAGCTTGTCGAATCCGACGATGCCGCCGTGCAGATGGTTCACGCCATTGTTGACGGCGAGCTGGTACTTCTTGCCGTCGAGTTCGAACTGTCCCTTGGCGATGCGATTGGCGCACCTTCCGGCGATGACGCCGAAGTAGGGGTGCCCCTTGACGTAGTCCGCGAGGTTGTCGAAGCCAAGGACGACGTCGGCGAATTGTCCGTGGCGATCGGGGAGGTGCAGTTCGGTGAGGGTGGCGCCGTAGCTCGTGATTTTGGCGACGAGTCCGTGGATGTTGGTCAGCGTGTAGAGCTGAACGGGATGGTTGGAGGCGGCGCCCCAGTCGTTGGTCACGATTTTTCCTTTGATGCTCGTGCAGCAGGCGGCGAGGGGAAAGATGAGCAGGGCCAGTAGGACGATGCGGACGGTGCGTTGCATGGGTCTGCCTCGATTGCCGGTTCGTCGCGGTGGAGTTGAGGGTTGCCATGATAAAAGCGTCGGCGGGGCGGGGCAACGGGCGGAGGGTCAATCGCTATAATCCCGCCATGAAATACGCGATCATTCTTCCCGACGGGGCGGCGGATCATCCGCTTGAGGCATTGGAGGGGCGGACCCCGTTCCAGGTCGCCCGCAAGCCGAACATCGACGCGATCGCCATCGAAGGTCGTCAAGGCACCGTCGCCACGACGCCGGAGGGTTACGCCGCCGGTTCGGACATCTGCTCGATGGCCCTGCTCGGTTATGACCCGGTGCAGTATCACCCCGGCCGCGCCCCGCTGGAGGCGGCGGCGATGGGCCTGCCCATCGAGCCGGGTCAATGGGTCTTCCGCTGCAATCTCGTGACGGTGATCGACGGCGAGATGGCCGACCACTCCGCCGGTCACATTCAAAGCCCCGAGGGCCGGCGGCTCCTGGCCGACTTCGCGGCGATGATTCAATCCAGCGGTCTGGCCGACGGTTTGGATTTTTATCCGGGTGTGAGCTACCGCAACATCATGGTCGATCGCTCCGGGCGGACATATGACGAATTGATCACCACGCCGCCGCACGACATTCCCGGCGAGGCGATCCGCAAGTATCTGCCCAAGGGCGGCGAGCACGCCGCGCTGATTCAGAAGCTCATCGCCGCCAGCGCCGAGCTGTTCGCCAATCACGAAGTGAACATGACGCGTCGCGAGATGGGCGAGCGGGAGGCGACGCATGTCTGGCTCTGGGGCCAGGGCACGCCGCGCGTGATCGATTCGTTTGAGAAGCGTTTCGGTCTGCGCGGGGCGATGATCACAGCCGTGGACCTCCTCGCCGGCATCGCCGCGCTGATCGGATGGGACCGGCTCCACGTCGACGGGATCACCGGCTACCACGACACCAACTACATCGGCAAAGGCCAGGTCGCCTGCGACGCGCTCGATCACTACGACGTGGTCGCGGTGCACATCGAAGCGCCCGACGAGGCGAGTCATCAGGCCGACGCGGCGACGAAAGTGGCGAGCATCGAAGCGATCGACAAACACATCGTCGCGCCGATTCTCAAGAAGCTCAAGACGTATGACGAGGGCTGGCGCGTGCTGCTCATGCCCGATCATTACACCTGCGTCGAGACGCGCAAGCACGACCCGACCCCGCCGCCGTTCTGCATGGCGGGCAAAAACATCACCGGCGTCCGCCATCAGCCCTTCACCGAAGAAAACGCCATCCACTCGGACCTGCACATCGAGTACGGCCACGAACTGATGGAGTTCTTCCTCCGCAGCGGGCTTTGACCCCCGGAAGTTGCTGTTCAGCGACGCCGCTTCTTGCCGTGAGCGTGTCGAACGGGCGGCGTGTTTGCCTTGACGTTTCGTTCACGTTCCGGGAAACTCTCCGCCGTGGGAGCCCGTTCATGAGCGAGCCGAAAATCGTCTGCGAGGGATGCGGCAAACAGTACGCATGGAAGGAATCGCTGGCCGGCAAAAAGGTCAAGTGCAAGTGCGGTCACGTCATGCGCATCCCCGACAAGCCGCCCGTCGAAGACGACGGCCTGGGCCCGCTTGAACTGGAATTCGCCGACACGCCCTCGCATCTGGCCCCGCCGCCGCCGCCCCCTCCCAAAGCCAAACCCGCCGAGCCCAAGCCGCCCGCCATCGACACCGATGACATCAGTTTCATGGACGTACCCGCCAAAGCGCCCGAGCCGGCCGTGCCCGAAGGCGGCTGCCCCTCGTGCGGCGCGCCCCTCGCCGACGGCGCGGTGATCTGCATCCAGTGCGGGTTCAACGTCAAAGCCGGCAAAAAACTCGGCACGGAAAAGGGCGAAGTCGAAGTCGAAGAAGGCGCCGCCTCCGCCATGCTTGGCAAACTCAAGGGCCTGTTCAAGCGCAAGTCCAAAGAGTGAGGCACGTCACACGTCGCCTGTAACCGGGTCGCTACGCGACCCCGGTTCCCAGATCACGTCGCATCTCCTCAATTCGATACCCGAACCCCGCCCCACGGATTGTTGAAAGATCGACGCATCCGCCGCGCCGTTGGTACAAGCCGGGGTGGACGTGCGCTTCGATATCCGATGCCGCGGGGTAGAACTGGCACGCATTGGTTTCGACGCCCATGATCGTCCCCGCGTGGGCCGCAAGCTGCACATGCGGGATCATCGCCAGCATCGGGTTCGTCAGATCCTGCACCATCAGCGGCATGCCGTGCGCCTTCGCCCAGCACAGACTCAGCAGCGCCCCCGTCTGCGTCTTGCATGTCTTAAGCGCGACGCCCGTCCAGCCCAGCGCCCGCCCGAGCCGCACATGCTCCCAGTCGTGCGCGCTCTCGTCGAGAAACAAGGGCTTCCGGGCCGACACGCTGTGCACATCGATCGGGTGCGCGCGGAGTTCATACGGGAACGGCTGCTCGACGTAGAGAATCATGCCGTACAGCTTCGGGTCCGTGTCGCGCAGGCGATCGAGGATGGCGTTGACGTAGTCGGGGTCGGTCACGGTGCAGTTGAAATCGACGCTGAGCCAGTCGACGCCGCGTGCTCGGGCGATGGCGCCGACGCGGCGGAGGCGCTCCTCGTCCCACGCCCCGTCGTTGCCCCGCAGCTTGATCTTCAGACACGTCAGCCCGTCGCGCTCGATCCATTTTTCGAGCGTCACGGGGTAGCCGTCATCGGGTTCATCGCCTTTCAGATCGCCCGCCGTCAGCGCGTCCAGTCCGCCGACGAGGTGCCACGCGCGGAGCGTTTTGGCCGGATTTTGAAGGAGAAAACGATCGGGACACACGCCGGCGAAGCTCACGGCCGCGCCCTCGGCGGGCGTCAGAAAATGCGACAGGTCATGCGACAAAAATTCGCGGCGATACGTTTCGTACACCGGTTTGTCATGCAACCGGCCGTACGCGTCATGCGTCGCGATATCGACGACGCTCATGCATAGAAGCGCCGCCAGATGGGGCAATTGATCATCTGCGGCGCGCGAAGCATTGAAGCGCGCCAATAGATCGTGCAGCACATGCCGCTCGAACGCGTGGCCGATTTCCAGCGCATGACCCCGATGATCGAACGAAGCCCATGCTTCCGTCAACGCGATGCAGAATTGTTTGAGCGCTTCGTGGCGCGGTTCGTACGGTTTGCTGCTGGGCCAAACCCATTGCACGCTCAGCGGCGTCTCGCCCCAGCCCTCGGCGCTTCGACCGCTCGCATCGCTGACGCGCACGGCGGCGCGGGCGCACGTGACGCTCGTCAGCGATTCGGAGCCGAACTTGAGCGGGACGCGCGTCGTGACGGGCAGGAAATACAGACGCGCGGCGTCGATGGTGATGTCGGTCGGTCGGGTCATGGGTAGAGACTACTTTCGATGACACGGGCGAGCCAGCGGTCGCCGGTCAGCCGCGAAAGTTCGATGGTGGCGCTGACGCGGCGGAAGTACACGCGGAGCAGGGCGGCTTCGAGGGTCCAGCTTCGCACGATCACCGAGCCGACGTCGATGCGATGCACCTCGCCGCGGTTTTGGGTCATCGGGCCTTCGTAGCTCAGGTACGCCCGTCGGTGGTCGCCGAGGCGGGTCAAGTCCAGCGAACGGCCGAGGGTCCAATCGGCCGGTGGCGCGTCGACGCGCCAGGTCGCCAGCGGCGGGGCCGGGGCGGCAATGAGCGGATTTTCGACCATCCAGTCGAAATGCGCCCCGTCCGTCCGGCGATGTTCGAGCACGACGCTTGCCCAGGTCCGCATAAGTCCCTTCCTTGTTTCAGCCGCCCGCTCGGCGTATCTTGTTGGGTCGTTCCACTCAACGCAAGGACCATGACCGATGAGAGCTTCTTTGGCATTGGCGGCGATGATGATGATTCTGGGCGGGTGCGTGTCGGAACTGCCCGTCGACTCGGTGCGCGTCAACGCCTACGACGCCTACCGGGCCGGCGACGTGGACACCGCGACGACGAAGTTCACCGAATGCGTCGACCGCGACGCCACGGACTACAAGAGCCATTACTACCTCGGGCAGCTCGCGCTGAGGAAGCTGATGGACCCGGGGTTGGCGCAGCGGCATCTTGAGCTGGCCCTGTCGCTGTACGAGTCGCATCTGCGGCATCCGTGGGTCATGTCCGCCGGGGCGCCCGAGACGTACGTCCCCGCGCCCACCCGGCAGCAGATCACCGACGCCCTCGCCGAGGCGATTTATCAGCAGCGCAATCAGCCGCAGCTCATGAGCTTTCTCCGCGATGTGATCGACAAGTACGGCGAGAGCGGCGACTACCTCCGCCAGGCGACCTATCTCGTCAAAGCCGGCGACCACGACGCGGCCAAGCAGGCCTACCAGAACGCCATCAAAGTCGCCCCCAAGACCGACACCGCGCCCTACCTGGCGTTCGCCGATTTTTACGATTCGATCAACGCCCGCGACGCCGCCCTGCACGAACTTCAGATCGCCTACGGCATCGACCCGACCACGCCCGGCCTCGCCGACGCCATCCGCGCCCACGGCCTCGTCCCCGGGCCGACCATCGCGCTCCCGCCCGATCCTATCGAGTAATCCGCCCGTTTCGCCCCCCGTTCCGCCGGCCGAAACGAATTTTGGATATTTTGCTCCATTTTTCGCGCCGACAGTGGGCCGGCCGGTTTTCGGACCTATGATCTAATGACGGGAAAAGGAACGTCGTCGGAAAACGCCCGGCTGTTTCCTTCTGAGAGGATGCCCGACATGAACACGCAGTTCCATCTCAATCCCGAACTTCAATCGCAACTTCTGGCTTCGATCGATCAATATGCCGATGCGGCCTGGCGCGACAAGCTGCGCCGATGCGCGCCGCAGATCATCGCGCTCGTCTGCGATTCGCATGATCAGCCGGTGCGCCACCTTCAGCACCCCATCCGCGAGCTGATCGTCGAGCATTGCCTCTGCGGCGCCGGTCAGAACGATGCCGACCCGCATACCGTCGACCGGCACGTCAAGCTGGTGCTCGCGGAGCTGGAGAAGCTCCGCGGATTTCAGATCACCGCCGGCGACTGGTCCGACGCCCCCGTCCCGCCGCAGATGTTCGGCTGACCCGCTGTAAAGCCGCGACCGCCGGTCGCGCTTCCCTTTCATGATTTGACGAATGCGAAGAGCGCGACCGTCGGTCGCGGCTTCACACTGAGCGCGCGCCCCAAACCATTTCGCGCCACACGAGCGGACTGAGCAGTCCGCGGTGGTGGTAGAACACGATCTGTGCGAGCTTCATCGCCGCCGGGCTGTCGATCGCCAGGTCGTACACCCAATTCGCCGGTCGGCGGTCGAAGGCGAAGCGCATGAGGCGTTTGAACAAAAACGTCGGCAATTCCCGGCGAATCGCGCGGGCCGGGTCGGGACCGGCGTCGAGCAGATGATCGCAGATCGCCACGCCGGCGAGCCGCCCGTAGTGGATCGCGGTGTGAATGCCCCCGGCGGTGAGCGGCGAGACGAGACCGGCCGCATCGCCGACGAGCATGACGCGCCGCGTGCTCATCCGCCGCACCGGTCCGCCGACGGGAATCACCCCCGCGCGATGACCGACGATCTTCGCATCGTCGAAGTTGAACACCCGGCGCAGTTTCGTCACGAACGCATCGAGATCGAGTCGGCAGGGCTTCTTCGCGGCGAGGCCGACCTGCGTGATCCCGTTCACGCCCGGCACCGCCCATGCGATGTACCCCGGCGCGAGCTGCGAATCGAGAAACACGTGCAGGCGATCTTCATCGATGTCGCGCACGCCTTCGTACTCCGCCTCGATGCCCGCGAGCAGATGACGATTGCGCCCCAGCGAAAAATCCTCCGCCACGCGCGACCGCGCCCCGTCCGCCCCGACCAGATAATCGCACACGATCGGCGACCGATTCAATGTGATGCGGTCACCGTCATGGGTCGCACCGACATACGGCGATTTGCATCGCACTTCCGCGCCGGCCGAGCGCGCCTGATCCGCCCACCATCGCAACAGGGCGGTGGTGTCGGTGGCGAGGAAGTAGTAGCCGGGGCGCGTCAGATCGACGTGATGCATCGACGGGCTGTAGAGCCGCACGCCGTGGATTTTGCGGGTCATCGAGCGGGGCACGTCCCATTCGTCGGCGACTTCCTTGACGAGCAGCCCGGTCGTATGCGGCGACTGGCCGGGCGAAAGTCGCCGTTCGAGCACGAGCGTATCGAGCCCGCGCGATGCGGCCGCCTGTGCGCAGGCCAGACCGGCGAACGAGCCCCCGACGACGACCAGGTCGCGTTTTTGATGGGTCATGCCCCTTGTTACGCCGCGGCGGCGGGGCGGGTTTGGTGAACAGCCGTCAATTCGTCGGGTGCGTCATGCGGCCCATGAAGACGATCGCCCCGGTGGCGTTGTGGCGGATGAGGTACATGAACGGGCGGTCGGCGCTGAAGGTCGGGGTGAACGGCTCGTCGATCGGGGCCGAGAGCGTCCCGGCCATCATGACCGCCGTGACCGCCGCCGCCTCGGTGCCTTTTTCGTTGACCTCGACGAAGGCCTTGTGCAGCACGCCGGTGATGTAGAGCCGATCCTGCGGATCGGTGCTGGTGGTCATGCCCGAAAAGTCCGCCCCGCCCGCCGCATCGCGCGGGTCCGTGAACGCCCGCTTCATGCCCATCGCCATCAGCGGCTCGCCCAGCGCGTACTCCGTTTCGAGCTTGAATCGCGGCAGATTCACATTGACCTGGCGCTTCTGTAACTGGCCGATCCATGTCGCCAGTTTCCCGCTGGTCATCATCTTCTCGATCGCCGGCAAGCCGTCCGCCCGATCGGGCGCGATCACGATCATCGACAGCGCCCCGCCCTTGTACGGCAGATCCACCATGGCGAATCCGCCCGGCTCGGGGTACAGCCCCTTCGTCTGACCGCGCGCGATCCGCCGCGGCGTGTCGAACAGCGCGCCCGTCGCATCAAACGCCCCGTACCGCCCGCCGCCCATTTCCTCCGCGTGCATCATCTTCGCCATCGCTTTGTTGCCATCGGCGAGCGCGAACGGCGCGTCGTTCGTGTTCTTCGCATCGAACGGCGTGGACCATTCGCCTTTGAAGTAGATCGCATTGGTAAGGATGAGCCGAAGCAACTTCGCTTCGTCGGGGTCGAGTTCGGGGATGATGTCCTTGATGCGGTCGTGGGTTTTCAGAGCGGCCCACTCATTGATGCGCTTCCGCGCGGCGGGGAAGTCATGGCGGAAGTCGACATTGAACACGCCCGCCGTGCCGAACGCTTTGTCGATCGCATCGACGTAGCTCGGATCGAACGGATACGTCCGCTCGCCCCACAGCGCATTGGCGACGTTCAGTTCGTACGGATCAATCGTCGGCGCGAGCGCGTTGATCGCCTCGGCGAGCTGGCGGCTGTGCTGCTGCGCCTCGTTCGCTTCCTTCCATTGCTGACGCTCCTGCAGCCGGGCGACCTGCGCTTGGGCGTCCGCCAGTTGCTTGCGAAGCGCCGCCAGCTTCTGGCGCGCCGCCGGGTCGACGGCGGGGGGCTTCATCAAGGCGTCCGCCGCGCCGAGCCCCGAGTTCAGATGAGCGGTGTCCCACGGCCGGTCCCCCGGCTCGCGCGACCGCAGCGCGTCGGGCAGGTTCAACACCCGGCCCATTTCCTCGGCCGTGGCCCCCCGGGCGCCCTGCATCGCCATCGCCAGCGCCTCGGTGATCGACCACGGCGAGAAGAACACATTGTCCGCCCTATGCCGCTCGACCAACTGCCGGTACAAATCGACGCCGAACGCATTGCTCGCCCCCGCCCCCAGATTCATCGGGTCCGGCGTCGCCCCCGCCCCCGCGCCCGGAACCGCCCCGAACGAGAGGCCGACAAGAATTGTCGCAACACATGTTTTGGCAACATGATACATGATGGACTCCCTCTGATGTTCGCTCCGGCGCAAACGCTCGCCGTGGGCTCGCGGCTCAACGGGGCGGCGGATTGCCGGGCTTCACACCATAGCAGACGCCCCCGGACGGGCGGCGCTCGACGCGGGGGACAATTTTTCAATTCGGCGGGGGGTTTGACTCGATTCGGATATGATGCAATACTTCATCCGGATGAACGGATGAATAGGCCCCGCCCATGACGACCGCCCCCGCCATGATGAATTGGATGACCGCCCTCGCCGATGTGACGCGGGCGCGGGTGTTGCGTCTCTTGGAGCGGCACGAGTTGACGGTGGCGGAGCTGTGTGCGGTGTTGCAGTTGCCGCAGAGCACGGTGAGCCGGCATCTGAAGGTGCTGGCGGATGACCGGTGGGTGAGCCGGCGGCGGGAGGGGACGAGCAGCTTGTATCGCATGGCGTCGGACGAGCTGGAGCCCACGGCCCGGCGGCTCTGGAACCTCGTCCGCGAGCAGAGCGAATTTTACGCCTCGGCCGAGCAGGATGATCAGCGATTGGCCAGCGTGCTGGCGGAGCGTCAGACGCGATCGCAGGCGTTCTTCTCGTCGGCGGCCGGTCAATGGGACAAACTCCGCACCGACCTGTTCGGCGAGCGATTCGATCTGGTGGGCCTGGCCGGTCTGCTCGATGCTCAGTGGATCGTGGGCGATCTGGGTTGCGGCACCGGTCAGATCGCCGCGGCGGTCGCGCCGTTTGTCAAGGAAGTCATCGCCGTCGACTCCGCCCCCGCCATGATCACGGCCGCGAAGAAGCGCCTCGCCGCCTTCGACAACATCGAACTGCGCCGCGGCGACCTCGCCTCGCTGCCGATCGACGACGGCGTGCTCGATGCGGCGACGATCTATCTGGTGCTGCACCACATCAGCGATCCCGCCGCGGCCATGGTCGAAGTCGCACGCGTGCTCAAACTCGGCGGGCGCGTCCTGATCGTCGACATGCTCAAACACGACCGCGAAGAATACCGCCAGCAGATGGGCCACGTCTGGCTCGGCTTCGACGCCAAGAAAATCACGGGCTGGCTCACCGACGCCGGCCTGACCGATGCACGATTCATCCCGCTGCCGATCGAACCGGCCGCGAAGGGACCGGCCCTTTTCGCCGCGTCGGCCATGAAAGGGGCAGCATAATGCCTATGCCCCAAGACATTGATGCACGACGGTACTATCGCGTCGCGCTTCAGCGGATGGATGATGGCGAATTGATTCTCGAACGACTTAAGAGACCGACTGCAGCAGTGTATCTTGCCGGTTACGCTGCGGAGTGCATCTTAAAATCCTTGCTAGTCGCTTCGACGCCTTCGCAGCAGCGGCCGAAGACGATAGCGAAATTCATCGGAAACAGGGGGCATGATCTGGAATGGCTTCGCGCCCTGCTTCGTACGCATGGCGTTACGATGCCGGCGCAGGTCAGCCGTGATTTTGCATTTATCAGTACATGGTCAACCAATCTTCGCTATGAAGCGACACCAGGCAATGAACGTACTGCGGATCGCTTCATACGGTCCACCAAGGCAGTGCTACAATGGGCAATCGGGAGGTTTTAATATGGCGACCATTCTGCATGGAAAATCGGATTCAATCGTAACGGCGATAAAAGCCGCTCTCGATGCCTATGAACAAACATTCCCCGGCTCCAAAGCCGAGGTCTATCGGCAGAACTCTGCATCGATCCGTGTTCGCGTGATCGACGAGCGATTTGCTGCTATGAATCGCGCCGACCGCCACGACCAAGTTTGGGATTTCTTGCTAGAACGCGCTGGCGACGATGCCATGGCCGAGGTTTCCGTTTTGCTTCCGCTGGCGCCTGCGGAACTCAAGAAATCGTTTGCGAACTATGATTTCGATCATCCACTTCGATCGAAGCTTTGATATTTGCATGGTGATTGTCCATTGTCATCAATCTTCAACTTTTTTCGAACTCCTGGAGCTTTTCCAATGACGACTGCTGCTACCGAACGTCTTGCCTTCAAAGTCCGCGATCTGAATCTGGCGGAGCTGGGGCGCAAGGAACTGAGACTCGCTGAGGACGAAATGCCCGGCCTGATGGCGCTGCGGGCCAAGTACGGCAAGGACAAGCCGCTGGCCGGCGCGAAGATCATGGGCTCATTGCACATGACGGTGCAGACGGCGGTGCTGATCGAGACGCTTGTCGAACTCGGCGCGGATGTGCGCTGGGTGTCGTGCAACATTTTCAGCACGCAAGACTCGGCGGCCGCGGCGGTGGCGGTCGGGCCCAAGGGCACGATCGAGAAGCCGGCGGGCGTGGCGGTGTTCGCATGGAAGGGCGAAACGCTCGAGGAATACTGGTGGTGCACGAAGGAAGCGCTGCTCTGGCCCGATGGTTCGGGGCCGGATTTGATCGTCGACGACGGCGGCGACGCGACGCTGCTCATTCACAAGGGCGTCGAGTACACGGCCGCCGGCGCGGTGCCCGCCTCGGACCCCGAGACGATGAGCGAAGAGGAATGCGTGTTCCATGATCTTCTGCACGACACGTTCGGGCAGATCGACTGGAACGCCATCGCCAAGAAGATGCAGGGCGTCAGCGAAGAGACGACGACCGGCGTGCATCGCCTCTACGAATTCGCCAAGAAGGGCAAGCTGCTGTTCCCGGCGATCAACGTCAATGACTCGGTCACCAAGAGCAAGTTCGACAATCTTTATGGTTGCCGCCATTCGCTCATTGACGGGCTCAACCGCGCGACGGACGTCATGATGAGCGGCAAGGTCGCGGTCGTGTGCGGGTACGGCGACGTGGGCAAGGGCTGCGCCCAATCGCTCAAGGGTCAGGGCGCCCGCGTGATCATCAATGAGATCGATCCCATCTGCGCGCTTCAGGCGGCGATGGAAGGTTACGAGGTCAAGCCGGTCGAGGACGTGGTGAGCTTCGCGGATATTTTCATCACGACGACCGGCAACAAGGACATCATCACCGCGGACCACATGGCGAAGATGAAGGACAAGGCGATCGTCGGCAACATCGGGCATTTCGATAATGAAATTCAGATGGCGAAGCTGGCGAAGGTCAAGGGCATCAAGAAGATCAACATCAAGCCGCAGTATGACGAGTGGGTCTTCCCCGATGGTCACAGCGTGCTGATTCTGGCGGAAGGGCGGCTGCTGAATCTGGGCTGCGCGACGGGGCATCCGAGCTTCGTGATGAGTGCTTCGTTCACGAATCAGACGATCGCGCAGCTGGATCTGTGGCTCAGCGCCAAGGGCAAGCCGACGCTCAGCGGGATGAAGTACGAGACGGGCAAGGTGTACGTGCTGCCGAAGATTCTCGACGAGGAAGTGGCGCGTCTGCACCTTGGCAAGCTGGGCGTGAAGCTCACGAAGCTCTCGCAGGCGCAGGCGGACTACATCGGCGTGCCGGTGGAAGGGCCTTACAAGCCGGAGCATTACCGGTATTGATCGCGTTTCGTAAGCGAAAACGGAGTTCAAGCCCCGGCCGATCGGTCGGGGCTTTTTTCATGGATGTTAAGACGGATGCGATGCGGTAGTCTCATGCGCGGCGGCTGTGGTATCATGCGTCGATACGCACCATCAGGCCGCCGGGTGATGGGCCCGGGTGAGGCCGGCTGATTAACAGGAAAGGCGACCTGATGCGTCATTACGATTTGTGTGTCATCGGCACGGGACCGGCGGGACAGAAGGCGGCGATTCAGGCGGCCAAGCTCGGCAAGAGCGTCGTCGCCATTGAAAAGGCCGGGACCGTCGGCGGAGCGCAGATCAACACCGGCACCATTCCGAGCAAAGCGCTGCGCGAGGCGGCGATGCATCTGACCGGGCAGGCGAAGCGCGGGCTCTTCGGCGAGTCGTATCGCGTCAAACGCAAGATCACCGTCGCCGACCTGATCAGCGTCTCGCGCATCGTCATCAACAACGAGCTGGACGTCGTGCGCGACGCCTTCGATCGCAACGGCATCGACCTGATCTGGGGCCGGGCCCAGTTCATCGATGCCCATACCGTGCAGGTGACGCACGACCAGGGCACGGACCGCATCGGAGCCGACACTTTCGTCATCGCCGTCGGCACGCGCCCCGCCAAGCCCGGGCATGTCCCCTTCGACGGCGAGCAGGTCTTCTGCTCCGATGACATCCTGACGATGACGCATCTGCCCAAGAACATGATCGTCGTCGGCGGCGGGGTCATCGGCACCGAATACGCCTGCATCTTCGCCACGCTCGGCGTCCGCGTCACCCTCATCGAAGGCCGCTCGCAGGTTCTCGGCTTTCTCGACACCGAGATCGCCGAGGCGTTTCATTACCACATGCGCCACGCCGGCGTCACCCTGCGAATCAACGAAAAGGTCGAGAAAATCGAGAAACTCCCGCCGGTCAACGGCGAGGAGGCCATCGTGCAGGCGACCCTCGAATCCGGCAAGAAGATCAAGGCCCAGACGCTGCTCTACTCCATCGGACGCCAGGGCGTGTGCGGTGAACTGGACCTGGACAAGTGCGGGCTTACGTTCGATGACCGCGAGCGGCTGCATGTCGATGAGCACTACCGCACCGCCGTCGAGCACGTCTACGCCGTCGGCGACGTGATCGGCTTCCCCGCGCTGGCGTCGACCGCCATGGAGCAGGGCCGGCTCGCCGCCTGCCACGCCTTCGGCGCCCCCACCATGTCCATCCCCGCGCTCTTCCCCTTCGGCGTGTACTCCGTGCCGGAAATCTCCATGGTCGGCAAAACCGAGCAGCAGCTCACCGAAGAGGGCGTCCCCTACGAAGCCGGCGTCGCGCAGTACAAGGAAATCGCCCGCGGGCAACTCCTCGGCGATGACATCGGACTCCTGAAGCTGCTCATCCATCAGGAAGACCGCCGCATCCTCGGCGTCCACGTCATCGGCACCGGCGCGACCGAACTGATCCACATCGGCCAGGCCGTCATGGCCTTCGGCGGCACCGTCGACTTCTTCATCAACAACGTCTTCAACTTCCCCACCCTCGCCGAGGCCTACAAGGTCGCCGCCCTCAACGGCGCCAACAAGATCGCCCTCGTCTGACCGGCCCGACCGCTTCAACGGGGCGTCGCTTCCATCAACCGCGACTCGGTCACGCGGCGCGGCCAACGCATCGCCGGAAAACACCTCATCCAAAACCCATGACGAACAAGACAGCCGCGGTTCAGGCCGGCTGCGGCTCCGGCCGGCGGTAGCTCACGTCGGGCCGCGTGCGCTGGCCCTGCGCGTATCCCTCGACGTGCCAGCAGGCGGCCCAGTGACCGGCGGTGATCTCCAGCAGCGGCGGGTCGTCCGTCCGACAGCTCGCGTCGCCCTTCATCGCATCGCAGCGCGGATGAAACGGGCAGCCGCTCGGCAAGTGCGCCGGATTGGGCACCTGTCCCGGAATCGTCGCCAGTCGATGCGCCGTTTCGCCCAGCTTCGGGATCGACCGGAAGAGCCCGCGCGTGTACGGATGCAGCGGATTGTTGAACACGTCATGCACCGATCCGTACTCGACGACCCGGCCGGCGTACATCACGGCGACGACGTCGGCGTTCTCGGCGACGACGCCCAGGTCGTGCGTGATGAGCATGATGCTCATGCCGTGGCGCGATTGAAGCGTGCGCAGCAGTTCGAGAATCTGCGCCTGAATCGTCACATCCAGCGCCGTCGTCGGCTCGTCCGCCAGCAGCAGCCGCGGCTTGCACGCCAGCGCCATCGCGATCATGATCCGCTGCCGCATGCCCCCCGAAAGCTGATGCGGATATTCGTCAAGCCGCCGCCGCGCCTCCGCGATGCCCACATCCTTAAGCGCCTGCTCCGCGACGTCGATCGCCTGAATCTGCTTGACCTTCTGATGCAGCATCACCGCTTCGATGATCTGGTCGCCGATCGTGTACACCGGATTGAGCGACGTCATCGGCTCCTGAAAGACCATGGCGATCTGATTCCCCCGGATCGTCTGCATCTGCTTTTCGCTCTGCGTCAGCAGGTCCAGCACGCGCCCGTCCTCGTGTGCGAAGGTGATCCGCCCGCGCTCGTACTTGCCCGGCGGCGTGGGAATGAGCTGAAGCGTCGACATCGCCGACACGCTCTTGCCGCACCCCGATTCGCCCACGACCGCCAGCGTCTGCTTCGGATAAATCGTCAGGTTCACCCCGTTGACCGCCCGCACCAAACCCGCGCTCGTGTCGAACGTCACGGCGAGGTCTTCGATTTTCAGCAGCGGGGTGTCGGTCATGACTTGAGTATATCAGACGACCAGACGCTTCGTGGCGAAGCGCCACTCAGCGTCGGCGTGTGATCCTCACAAGTGCGCCGCCTTCTTGAGATGCGGATCGATCGCGTCGCGTAATGCTTCGCCGATGAGGTTGTACGCGAAGACCGTGACGAAGATCGCCATGCCCGGGAAGGTCGCGATCCACCAGTGGAATCCGCCGGTCGATCCGACGGCCTGACTGAGCATCTCGCCCCAACTCGGCTCATCGACCAGGCCCAGACCCAGGAAGCTCAGGAACGCCTCGGCGAGAATCGCGCTGGCGACGCCGAAGCTGGCGGTGACAAGCACCGGCGCGACGCCGTTGGGCAGCATATGGCGGAAAAGAATCGATCGCAGCGGCAGCCCGCACGCGATCGCCGCCTGCACGTAATCCTGCTTGCGCAGCTTCAGGAACTCGGCCCGGACGAACCGCGCATAGCCCGTCCAGCTTGTCAGCCCGATGATCGCCATCATGATGTAGAGATTTCTCGGGAAAAACGCGACGAAAGTCAGCAGCAGATACAACTGCGGGATGGCCTCGAAGACTTCGACAAGGCGCATGCCCAGAAGGTCCGCCATGCCGGAGAAGTAGCCCATGAGCCCGCCGAGGAAGATGCCGATGACCAGCGCGATGCCCGTGGCGATGAATCCGACGGCCAGAGCGATGCGGCAGGCGTGAATCATGCGCGACAGCACATCGCCGCCGTTCGTCTCCGTGCCGAACCAGTGCGTGCGATTGGGCGGCTGGAGCCGCGCATCGGGCTCATCACGCAGCCGGTCCGTCGGCGAATAGGGAAGCGGTGCGTAGATGGCGAACGCGATTGCGCCGTCGCGCGTCATCTGTCGATACCGCTCGTATCCGCCGACGACAGTCTCCGGCGGCTTCACGAAGAAGATGCACAGCGGAATGCTGACCGCCAGCACGCCCAGCAGGATGAGCCAGCGTATCGTCGCCGACCAGCCGCCGAGGAGGTACAGCACGATCGCGCTGGGCGTGAAGATCAAAAGCACCACATCCGACGGTTCGAGGAAGCGGAAGAGCGGGAAGCTCAGCGTGCCGTCTTTGGTGCGCATGACGAACGGATGCGTGTTGGCGAGGAACGGGGCGAAGACGGCGCAGAAGGCGATGAGGATGATGAACACGATGCCGATCTTCGCGCCGGGGCGCGCGAACGTGCCGGCGATGACCTGCTGCGTGTACGTGCGGCGGCGGGGCGGAACAGTGATGGCGACGGCGGCTTCACTCATAGCTGACCCTCGGATCCGCCAGCACGTAGCACAGGTCCGCGATCAGAATGCTCACCATGCTCAAAATGCCCGCCACCAGCGCCCCCGCCAGCACCAGCTCGCGGTCGCGCGCGTGGATGGCGTCGATCGTCAAGAGCCCCATCCCCGGAATCGAAAAGATGCTCTCGACAATGACCGACCCCGCCAAGAGCCCCGGCACGATGTTCGCCGCCATCGTGA
The DNA here is from genome assembly GCA_016125255.1 of Planctomycetota bacterium. Taxonomy (NCBI): domain Bacteria; kingdom Pseudomonadati; phylum Planctomycetota; species Planctomycetota bacterium. The sequence goes on from WGMD01000017.1 coordinate 28,865, forward strand.
TCAGCGGCAGCAGACTGTTGCGAAAAGCATGACGCCAGAGCACGACGCGTTCCGACAAGCCCTTCGCCCGCGCGGTGCGGACGAAGTCGGCGGAAAGATTCTCGAGCATCGCCGAACGCATCAGCTTCGATAAAAACGCGAACCCTCCGTACGTCAGACACGCCACCGGCAACACCAGATGCCAGCACCGATCCAGCAGCCATCCCGGCACGAATCCCGCATCCGACCACGTCGGCAAAAACGGCATCGACTGCGCCAACGTCGAACTGAGCCCCGCCGAGGGAAACCAATACCAATACTCCCGGCTCGCGAAAAAACCGATCAGCATCACCCCCGACCAGATCGTCGGAATCGACCATGTCCCCAGAAGCAGCACGCCCGACCCCACGTCCAGCAGCTTTCCCCGATGACGCGCCGAGTAAATGCCCGTGATGATCGCGATGAAATAGATGATCGGCGTCGTCACCACGTTCAGCAGCAGCGTCACCGGCAACGCTTCCTTATAGAGTTCGACCACCGACCGACCCTTGGAAAAGCTCTTGCCCAGGTCCGGCCACTTGAATCCGAAAGAACCGAACTTCATCCCTTCCGGCGTATCCTCCGTGCGAAATCCCAGCGGTGAAATCTGATTGAGCCAGCGCCCGTACTGCACGATCAGCGGCTTATCGAGCCCGTAACGCCGGTTGTAATACTCCTTGAGCGCCTTGGCCTTCTCCGCCTCCATCTCGCCGAACTCGTTGAGCAGCGACCCGCCGACCCCGCCGGGCGACAATCCCATGACGAAAAACGTCACCGCCGTGATCCCGATCAGTGTCGGAATCATCAGTAAAAGTCGGCGAATAATGTAAGTGGTCATATCGGAATGCCGGTCTGATCAATTCGTTCTGCAATCCAAAATCCGCAATCCAAAATCATTTGCCCCACTTCTGCTCGGGCGTCGGCACATACCACTCATTGCGCGGCGGGTCGTTGATGCCCTGCGTGTTGCGGACGATGTTGTGGATGCGCTTGTCGAAGAAACGCAGCGAGTTCTGGACCACCATGAAGGTGTACGGCTGATCCTCATAAAGAATCTGATGACATTTCTGCCACAGCGGATAGCGCTCTTTCGGATCGACCGTGCTGCGGGCCAGGTCGATGTACTTGTCCAGTTCGGGGCTGATGTAGTTCATCACGTTGTCCCCGCCCTTGTTGGTCTGCGAGGAGTGGAACATCTGGCGGATGTCCGATTCGACCGCCCCGCCGCCCCAGCGGAGGATGATCGCGTCGAAGGTCTGCTGCTCCAGCCGCGAGATGAGCACGTTGAACTCCAGGGGATCGAGCTCCATCACGATGCCCGCCCGGGCGTACGAGTCCTTGAGGAACAGCGCGATGCGGTCGTAGTCCGCGGACCCGGAGGGGTAAGTCAGCTTGAATTTGAACGGGTTGCCGTTCTTGTCTTCGATGACGCCGTCGCCGTTGCGGTCCTCCCACCCGGCCTCCTTGAGCAGCGCCATGCCCTTGACCGGGTCATACGGCCGGGCCTTCAAGCTCGGGTCGGCCTGCTTGGAGCCGACGGGCCAGGGGCCGTTCGCCGGCACCGCGTAGCCGTGAAACACCTCGTCGCAGATGCGCTGCCGCTCGGTCAGATACGTCATCGCCTGCCGCACGCGCTTGTCGGCGAACATCGTCGGCTTGTTGTTGCGCTTCTGCTGCCAGGCGAGCCACATGTATCCGCTGGGGATCGCCTGATACGCATAATGCTGCGTCCGGGCGACGAGGTCCTTGTCCTTGAGAAGCTGCTCGAACTGCTCGGGTGTGGCGGCGAGCATGTCGACTTCGCCGTTCTTGAACGCGGTGACGCGCGCCACGTCGTTGATGATTTCCTTGTAGACGATCTTGTCGAAGCCGCCCTGCGGGCCCCAGTAGCGCTCGTTGCGGACCAGTTCGATGGGTTTGCCCGGCGCCCAGTTTTCCGGATCGGGCAGGCGATACGGGCCGGACCCCAGCAGCAGGCCGGGCTTTTCGTTGATCTGATCGATCGTGAACTTCTCGTAGAAGTGCTTGGGCAGCACCTCGCGCCCGCCGCACATGCCCAGCGCCAGATAGTTGGGCTCCTTCATCGTGAAGACGACTTCGTAAGGTCCGTTGGCCTTGCACGTATCGATGTTGTCGTAGAACTGCCGCGTGCTGGCGGCATCAAGCGCGGGGTTGTTGAGCAGATCGAAGCTGAAGACGACGTCGGCGCTGGTGAGCCCGACGCCGTCGGAGAAGACGACGTCCTTGCGGAGCTCGAAGGTGATCGTCGTGGCGGGGATGCGCTCCGGGTCTTTGTCGATCTGCTTTTTGATCCACTGTTCTTTCGCCGCCGCGACCGCCTCGGCATACGCGGGCGAATCACCGGCGACGGGCTTGCCGCCTTCCTTTTCCTTCGTTTCCAGAACGGTCTTGAGTTGATCCGCGTAGACGTTCGCATCCGCGTCGGCCTGGCCGCCGAATTTCGCCAGCGCCTTGTCGTGATACGCCTTCCACGCCTTGGAGTTGTCGTCGATCTTCCACGACTTGGCGATCAGCGGGACTTCCTCAAGCGTGTCGGCGTCGATGGTGACGAGCGTTTCGAGAATCTGGCTCTGGATGAGCCGGCCGTAGAGGTCTTTGTAGGTCAGCGCCGTGATGATGCCGACTTTGGAGGCGAAAACGTCGATGCACCAGTCGCCCTGCGCGAAGTCGGGCTTCTTGCGCGCTTCGCGCACGCCGGTGAAGGGATCGTAACCGCCGGTGTCTTGGGACGTCTGCGTCGTCGCGGGATGATCGGGATTGACGTGCACGCCCTGCTGGATCGTCCGCGTCAGGTCTTCGATGTTCTTGCGGAGCTTGGACTGCTCGGCGGTGAGCTGATTGACCTGCGTGTTGACGAGTTTGACGTCGTCCCACTGCCGATCGAACTGCTCCATGGCGAGCCAGACGCTGACGATGAGAAAGACCAGCAGGACGAAGAGGGCGAAGTCTTTGAAGCCGAATTTGTTTTCCATGCGTGGGTCACCGATGACTTAGCGTTTTGAGCGGGATCGTGGGTCGTAGTAGTCGCGCAGGCCGTCGCCCATGAAGTTCAGGGCCAGCAGGGTCACGCCGAGCAGGACGCAGGGCCAGATCAGGAGCCAGGCGTGGCTTTTGACGGGGTTGAGTTCGACGAGGCCGTCGGCGGCGAGGTTGCCCCAGCTCGGGAGGGGGGGCTGAACGCCGATGCCCAGGAAGCTCAGGAACGACTCCTGCAAAATCGCCTGCGGGACGGTCAATGTCGTATAGACGATGATCGGGCCGAGCAGGTTCGGCAGGAGATGGCGGGTCATGATGTGCAAGGGCGAGCAGCCCATGGCGCGGGCGGCTTCGACGAACGGCTGCTGCTTGATGCTCAGGACCTGACCCCGGACGACGCGCGCGAGGGTGAGCCAGCTCACGGCTCCGATGGCGATGAGCAAGGTGACGATGTTGCCGGCGAGCGGGCCGAGCCAGCGTTCGACGACGGGCTGAAGCGCGACGTTGAGGAGGACGACGAGGAGGATGTAGGGGAGGCCATAGAGGACATCGACGCAGCGCATCATGGCGGCGTCGACGCGTCCGCCGACGTAACCGGCGACGAGTCCCCAGGCGGTGCCGATGAGGGTGGTGATGGTGGCGGCGGCGAGGCCGATGCCCAGGGAGATGGCCCCGCCGAGGAGGCATCGCCAGGCGAGGGATCGGCCGAGGCGATCGGTGCCCATGATCGCGCCGGCGTGCGGGGCTTCCAGGACGTGATCGAGCTGCTGCGCGTTGTACTGGGCGAGGGACCAGGGCAGGGAAAGGAGACACGCGGCGGCCATGACGATCAGGATCGCGCCGCCGAGTCGGGCGGCGGACAGGGGCGATCGACGCAGTGGCAGCGCGGCGGCCGAGGTCATGACCGGGCATGATAACACAAAGGCGGAGGGCGGCGTTCGGGCGTCGACTCGTTCTCGTTCTTGCTCGGCGGAATGTCGAGAACGAGGAACGAACACGAGGGCGAGCACGATGGGGGGGTCGCTCACGCCGACGCTGCTGGCCCTGAGCGACGTCGAAGGGAGCCGGCTCGGCGGCGAAGCGTCTGGTACGAAGTGGGTCAAATTCCCCAGCGCGGCGCACGGATGTTTCGCGATGCGCGCACGAGGTTGGCGCGATGGCGCGCCCGGTGCGCGCGATGACCGGGGACATCAGCGTTTTCGATGGCGTCCGCGCGCACCGGCGCGCCCGCGCTGGCCGCGCCGATGCGCACCGTGCGCGCGGTGGATCGCGCGACAGGGGGGAAAAGCGTTGATGGGCAATCGAATACAAAGGTTCACGAACCGTGCGGACGCGATGAGGGCGTGCTCGGCGTGTGCGCGCGGGGGATTTGACGCAGGGGTCCCCCGCCCCGCTGAATCGGGACGGGCCAGGGGGCGGATCGGGGAGGGGGGGTCAGACGCTGACGGCGCCGATGCGCGTGCGGAGGTTGTCCAGGACGTTCATGAAGTTGATGTAGCTGTCGTAGGGGGATTCGTAGGGGCTGAAGTAGGTGTGCACGTCGCCGTCGGCGAAGTACTTGGTGCACATGTAATAGAAGTGATCGCTGATGGTGAGCCGGCGCCAGTCTTCGAGCAGGGCCTCGTCGCCGTGCGATTTGATGGGGCCTTCCAGCTTGTACAGTTCGTGCAGGGCGTTGGACTGCATGGCATTGCCGAGCCAGGCGGAAAGGTCGCGTTCGGTGTCGGCCCAGCTTGTCATGTGCGGGGCGTCGAACTCGTCGGCGGGGGCGTGGGCGGCGAGGGCTTCGCTGATGGTCATGAAGCGGGACTTGTCGGAGGCGAGCACGGCTTCGGGGAGTTTGTCGAGGAAGTTGAAGATGCCGGTGTCGGCCCACTGGTGCTCGCCGAAGGTCTCCATGTCCATGAAGATGTTGCAGACGTCGGCAGCGGGGCCGAGGCGGTCGATCCATGCGGCGTACTTTTCGGCACTGAGCGGCCACTCGGACCACCCGCGATTGGAAAAGCGGAAGGCGATGTCATCGCTCAACCGGTAGTTGCGGACGAGCAGGGACAGTTCGGGCGTGTGCGGCGGGCGGTACACGACGTTCGCCGACCGGCCGGCGAGCACCTGATCCGAGCCCTCGGCCAGCAGGCCCTTGTACCCGCCCAGCGAATCGATGTAGTAGGCCAGGTCGTTGTTGTAGATCAGCTCGGTGTTGCGGAAGACCGTCGGCTTCTGATCGAAAAGCTCTTCGATCAACGCCGCGTGCAGGGCGAGTTGCTCCTTGAACTCGTCGCGGCTGTAGAGGAAGGCCATCGAGTGGTAGTAGGTTTCATTGAGGAACTCGACGCAGCCGGTGGCGGCGAGCTTGGCGAGCTGGTCGATGATCTTCGGCGCCCGCTGCTTGAGCTGATCGAGCAAAACGCCCGTGATGCTCAGACTCACGCGGAACTTGCCCTTGTGCCGCTTGACCAGGTCCAGGAGCTTCTTCGTCGTCGGTTCGTAGCACTTCTCGACAACCTTGGCGAGCACCTGCGCGTTCAGATCATGATCGTAATACTGCGCATCGGTGTCGAAGACGCTGTACCGCCGCAGCCGAATCGGCTGGTGCATCTGCAGGTACATACAGACAGTGGGCATCGCGGCGGAACTCCTGACCTCTTAAAGAACCCTGAGCATCATATCGTGTATCGGCGATGTGGGAAGCGAGACGCGAGGAAATGACCAATGTCCAAGCACCAATGACCAAAGGAATGCTCAAAGGTTCAATGTCAAAATAAAGGGCCGCAGGCCGTTCCTTCCTTGGTCATTGGGATTTGGTCATTGGTCATTCCCATGACGATCATCCCACCAGGATCACATACACCCGCTCGGGTCCGTGTACGCCGGTAATCAGAATCCCTTCGATGTCCGCGGTTTTGGAGGGTCCGGTGATGATGGCGATCGCGCTGGGCCGCTCGTTGGGGGCTTTCCCCGCATGGCGCGGCAGATCGTCGAGCAGGTCCGCCACGATCTGCTCCGCCCGCACGATGGCGATATGCACCGCCGGGGCAAGCGAATGTCCGCGCCCGTGATGAGCATCCGACTCGCACACGATGCTGCCCGTCTCGGCGATCGCCGAATGCACATCGCTGATACCCGCGTCGGCTTGGTAGTGCGACGCCATCGTGCGGTCGCCGCGCCAGTCGAGCAGCCGAATGCCGCGCTCCTCGAGCAGGTTCGCCACCGCCGGGTCCGTCGCCGAGAGCGTCACGGCCCTGGCGTTGATCTCCGTCAGCACCGCGCCGAGCGCCGTCGCCAGCGAACCCGCCTCGCATCGCCGAACGATCATGCCCACTTCGCTCGCCCGCTGCGCGAAAAGCTCCGTCAGATTCTCCTCCGGCTTCGTCACGCGCGCGATCGCCTCGTCAATCACCGGCGGCGTCGGCGCCACATCGAGCGCCCCGCGCCGCCCCAGCGCCTTGCGCACGCGCTGGAGCATCTGTTCCTTCGTTGTCCGCGTGCCTTCGTTCATGATTTATGCCGTTTCCACCAGCTTCGAAAATCCTTCGCCGCCGGCGCCGGCAGGTCGCGCTCGATGGTCCAACCCTTAAAAGGCCCCGGCGCTTTGCGGATGTACCCGCCCTTGGAAAGCATCCGCAGCATCTTCCGCTGGAAAAATCCGCCGACGCGATAGATGAAGCGCGACTTGAGGCCGATCGCGCCGATCTTGTACATGATGCGCTCGTGCCACTTGGTCACCCGCCCGCTGAGCATGTCGCGCCTCAGCTTGATGAGCAGCTCGGGCAGATTGATCTTGACCGGACACGCCTCGTAGCACGCCCCGCAGAGACTCGAAGCGTTCGGCAAATCCTTGTAGTTCTCAAGCCCCTTGAACAGCGGCGTGATCACCGCGCCGATCGGCCCCGAATAGACCGCGCCGTACGCATGCCCCGTCGTCTTGCGATACACCGGGCACGCATTGAGACACGCCCCGCAGCGGATGCACCGCAGCGCTTCGCGATACTCGGGGTCCGCGAGAATCTTCGTGCGCCCGTTGTCGACGAGAATGAAGTGCATCTGTTCCGGGCCATCGTGCTCAGCCGCGCGCTTCGGGCCGGTCATGATGTGCGTGTACACGGTCAATGGCTGCGCGGTGGCGTGTTTGGCGAGCAGTTTGAGCAGCACGCTCAGGTGCATTTGCGTCGGCACCAGTTTCTCGATCCCGACGAAAGCGACATGCACGCGCGGGGCGGTCGTGCAGAAGCGCCCGTTGCCCTCATTCGTGCAGATCACCACCGACCCCGTCTCCGCGACAAGGAAATTCCCGCCGCTGATGCCCAGGTCCGCCCGGCGGAATTTGTCCCGCAGATAGTTCCGCGCGATGGTCGTCAGTTCCTTCGGGTCTTCGGTGTACTCCGCGCCGAGTTCGCGCACGAACGCCCGCGCCACGGCCGTCTTGTCCTTGTGAATCATCGGCGTGACGATGTGGCTCGGCGCATCGTTGTCGATCTGCAAAATGAACTCGCCCAAGTCCGTTTCGAGCGCCTCGACGCCGATCGCCTCCAGCTCGGGCACGAGGTGGGTTTCCTCGGTGACCATGCTCTTGGACTTCACGCAGGCCGTGAGCTTTTCACGCCTGGCGATGTCGAGGCAGATCGCATTCGCTTCCTTCGCGTCGGCGGCGAAATGGACTTTCGCCCCGGATTTCTCAGCGTTGTCGATGAACTGCTCGAGGTAGTAATCGAGATTGTCGAGCGTGTGCTGCTTGATCCGGCCGGCGAGGAGGCGCAGGTCATTATGCCGGTCGCCGAAGATTTGTTTCGTGAAGGCCTTGCGCCCGTTGTCGCGCCCGAGCGTGGCGCGGTTGACGTAGGTCTGAATGTGCTCGTCGGCGATGAACGCCTCCGCCCGCGCGTGCATGTCATACGGCAACGAGGGGAACAGAATCGACTGCCCATCCTTGGAGAGCGCGACGGGATGTTCGTGGTGATCGCTCATGCTTCTCCATTGACCAATGACAAATGCCTAATGCCTAATGACAAATTGCCTTTCTCCAGCACTGATACAACAAGGCGGAGAAGAAATGGGTCATTAGGCATTAGGCATTTGTCATTGGTCATTGCCTGGCCTCGCGGCGCTGTTCCATCGGCATGAGCCCCAGTCCCTCGGCGATGATCTCGGCGATGTGTTTGGTCGTGATGGGCATGCCGGCCCGGTGCATGGCGCCGGTGATGTTCAGGGCGCATCCGCCATCGTTGCATACGAGCACGGATGCGCCGGTGTCTTTGACGCAGCCGATTTTGTCGCGGACCATCGAGCCGGAGATTTCGGGGTATTTGACGGCGAACGTCCCGCCGAACCCGCAGCACTGCTCGGTCTTGTTCAGCGGCACGTAGTCGATCCCGCCGATCTGTTCGAGCAGGCGCACCGCTTCGTTGGTCATGCCCAGCCCGCGCAGGTGGCACGAATAGTGGTACGTCGTTTTGATGGGCACATTGCCGTCGGCCCCGCCGCCCCATTTGCACTTTTGGCGCTTCAGGTCGACCTTCATGACGTTGAGCAGAAACTCGGCGAATTCGTAGGTCTTTTTGACGAATTTCGTGCAGCGTTCCGCGTAAGCCGGATCGTCGTGCAGAAGCTCGTGATAGTAGTCGCGGATCATCGCGCAGCAGGAGCCGGACGGCGTCACGACGATTTCGCTTTGCTCGAACACGTCGATCATGCGCTTGGCCAGATCGCGCGCGTCGGCGTGGCAGCCGGTGTTGAACATGGGCTGCCCGCAGCAGGTCTGCGCCGCGGGGAAGTCGACTTCGCAGCCCAGATGTTCGAGCACGCGCACGACCGCCTCGCCCACGCGGGGGTAAAACGTATCGGTCAGGCAGGTGACGAAGAGACTGACTTTCATGCGCCGCTGAGGTTCACTTCTGATAGGGATTGCCGTTGGGCTGTTCGCCGGGCGTGTAGTTGTTGTACTCGCGCGCGGTCGAGGAGGTGTGCTTGCCAAGCTGCTCCAGATCCCTGCCCGCGCCCTCGACCGTATTGCACGCGGAAAGCCCGCTGAGCATCAGGCCGGTCATCAACATCCATGCGATGTATTTCATGGTGTCCGCTCCATCATGACGCCGACTGTTCGGCCCTACATCATAACGCCTTGATCGGATCACCGCTAAGGGCGCGTTTGTGGCTCCTCCCGGAGGCAGAGCGGGCGGGCGACCCTCGCAACGAGGTGCGTGTCAATGACAATTAAGCCGCCTTCGTCTGCCGGGCTGTGTCGTCGGCGCCGCTGCGGTGGGCTTCGATCTTCTCGACCAACTCGCTGACGACCGTCGCCCAGGTGTGGTCGACAAGCGTCCGCTGGTAGCCCGCTTCGGCGATGGACGCGAGCCCGGTCGGGTCGGCGAGCAGCGCGGCCAGGCGATTGCGCGCCTCGGCGAGTGTGTGATACGTGACGATCTCCCGGCCGGGGACATACAGGTCTTCGATCCCGCAGCGGTGATGGGCCAGGCAGGCGACGCCGCTGGCGGCGATTTCCATTGGCTTGATGTGCACGCCGACCTCGTCCTGCCACCGCATGACGCTCAGCCCGACGCTCGCCTGCGAGTACATCGCCGCCTGCTTCTCGTAGGGCACGAACCCGGCGCTCTTCACATCGCAGCCCCAGGCCGAAAAATCCGCCGTGCCGAACATGGCGCAGTTGAAATGCTTCGCCAGATGCACGAACGTGAACGCGCGGATGAAATGCTCGATCGAGCGGATCGCCTGCAGCGCCTGCACATAAACATTGATCTGTTTCGTGAATGCCGCGACGGCCGGCTTGAGTTCCGCATCGCGCCCGATGAGCGAAAGCCGCTGCGTCATCGTCACATCGCGCTGTTCGATCTGCATGGTCAATAGTTCGCTCATGACCTTGCGCACGCCCGGGCGGATCGCCGCGTCGAACGACTGCGAGAGCGCATCGAGCTTGGGTTCGACCTGCTTGGCCAGCTCCCGCCGCACCGCATCGACATCGGGCTCATCCTTGCCGACCTCGTCGCGCATGAGCGGCGTCGGAGCGGTCCAGCGATCGCCCCCGCCGGCCGAGAACATCAGATCGTATCGCCGGGGCACGTTCGGATCGGGGCGGAAGAGATCGGGGTTGATGCCGTAGCGCGATGGCAGCACGGTCCGTGGGTTGAAGTTGAATAGTTCGGTCATCTCCGCGGCGGTGCCGGTGTTGTTGATGAAGTGATACAGATGCGGGCTTTGCAGAACGCCGGTCGAGAACAGCGGGGCGACCGAGCCGTCGTTGGCGCGTTCGGGCGAGTCGAGCCAGATCATCAGGTGCGGGTGCTGGATCGCATCGAAAATCGTGGCGAGTCGGCCTTCGTGATTGATGAGCCCCAGCGTCGTCAGGCCGTTGGCCCACATGCCGACGGTCAGGTCGATGCCGTTGTGCTGGATGAAAGTCGCGATCAGGCGGCAGAAGTCGCCCTGTACGGCGTTACGCTGTTGGGGCATGCGACTGGTGGCGGTCCAGAGCGGGTCGAGTTCGAGGATCACCGCTTCGTGCCCCGCCGTCCTCGTCCCGGCGATCATGTCCAGAAAAATGCTGCGTGAATTCGTGCCCGGCTGAAGCAGATAGAGAATCTTCATACCGATAAAAGTCGGCATCCCGCGGCAATTCGCTTGAAATGAGAATCAGATGAGAGGAATTGAACCGCCGAGACGCCGAGGACGCAGAGAAGGACAGAGCAAATTCTGTTTTGACCTCTATGCTCTCGGCGTCTCGGCGGTTCAATTCTTCACTTACAGAGCCGCGAGGCGCTGGGCTTTGTCATAGTCGATCAGGGCGGTGACCAGTTCGTCGAGTCGGCCGGCCAATACTTCGCCGAGGTTGAACGACTGATTGATGCGGTGGTCGACTGCCTGATTGTCCTTGTATCGGTAGGTGCGGATGCGTTCGCCTCGCCCCGCTCCGCCGATCATCGAGCGGCGCTGCTGGGCCCGCTCCGCATCGACCTGCTGCTGGTAATACTCATAGACGCGCGCCCGCAGGAGTTGCCACGCCAGCGCACGATTCTGATTCTGACTTTTCGTATCCTGCATCCGGACGTCGATGCCCGTCGGCAGATGCGTCATGCGCACCGCCGTTGCCACTTTGTTGACATTCTGCCCACCCGGCCCGCGAGCCGTCGTGACTTCGATCTTCACATCCGACTCGGGGATCTTCACGTCGATCTCCTCCGGCTCCGGCAGCACGGCCACCGTCGCCGTGCTCGTATGCACCCGCCCCTGACTCTCCGTCGCCGGCACGCGCTTCACGCAATGGGTCCCCCCCTCATACCCCAGATGCTGCCACACGCCCGGCCCCGTCACGTGAATCGTCGCCGCCTTGTACCCGCCCATCTCCGACGCACTGAACGACATCGGCTCCCACTTCCATCCCTTCGAAACCGCGTATTTCTCGTACATATTCAGTAGATCGCCCGCCCAGATCCCCGCCTCGTCGCCGCCGACGCCGGCGCGGAGTTCGACGATCACCGAACCGATCGCCCGGTCGTCGCTGGTGACCAGGTCGCCCTTGATCGTTTCGAGCAGCGCCGCCGCGCGCGGCTTGAGCTGCGCCAGCTCCGACTCGGCGATCGCGCGCAGTTCCGCATCCGTTTCCGTTTCGATCATGCGTGAGAGGTCGGCTGACTCGGCGAGCATTGACTTGTACGCGGCATACTGCCGGCACACCGGTTCGATCGCCGCCCGCTGCCGTGCGATGCGCGAGGCGGCGAGGTGATCCGACGCGACGGCCGGGTCGGCAAGCTGCTGACCCAATTGCTCGTACTCCGCGAGCAATGCGTCGAGTCGATGAAGGAGTGCGTCGTCGGACATGAGTGTTCAGCGAGCGGACTTGCCCGCTGTTTCGATCACCGGGCAAGCCCGGTCGCTAAACGGGATTCGCCGGGGCATAGAAAAACCGTGCGCGAACGGGCGCGCACGGTTGATCGTGTATCGCAGCAGGCCTACTTCTTGGCGCGGGCGCCGAAGTAGTTTCCGCCGAAGCGTTTCTGGAACTTCTCGACGCGGCCGGCGGTGTCGACGAACTTCTGCTTGCCGGTGTAGAACGGATGGCAGGCGGAGCAGATGTCCACGTGCAGTTCCTTGCGGGTGCTGCGGGTCGTGAACGTGTTGCCGCAGGCGCAGGACGCTTTGGTCTCGACGTATTGGGGGTGAATGTCAGCTTTCATGGTCATATCCTTCGGAGCATTCCGTAGCGGGCAGGTGCTGTGTGGGCGATTCCGGGGGTGCTGGAAAAGTCGGGTATTATAGCGATCGGCGGCGATGTGGCAACTGATCGCGATCTGCCTGTATGATAGGGCCATGAAGCAGGCCACATCCAACGCCCCCGTCCCCACCTACACGCTCGACTACCCCCCCGGCGAACCCTGGATCGGCCACGCCCCGCCCGCCGAAATGGTCGAAACCGAGTGGCTTTTGACCAATGGCATCGGCTCCTACGCCATGGGCACCGTCGCCGGGACCAACACCCGCCGATATCACAGTCTCCTCGTCGCCGCGACCCACCCCCCCGTCGGCCGCATCAACACCCTCGCCGCCGTTAACGAATCCCTCCGCTTCGGCGGGGCCCTCTACGAACTGGCCGCCCACGAATTCGCCGCTGACGGGCACACCATGTTCGTCCCCAAGGGCTGGCAGTACCTCCGCAAATTCGAAAAGGACCTCTCCGCCCGATGGACCTACGTCGTCGGTCCGATCACGATCACCAAAGAGCTGCGCATCGCATGGCATCGCAATCTCGCCCAGCTTGTCTATCGCCTTGAGCCCGCCATCGGCGCGGGCGAGTCGCACGACATGGTCCCCGATGAACTGACGCTGAGTATCCGCCCGCTGCTGGCGATGCGCGATTTTCATCATCAGCGCCGGGCTGCATGGGGCGGCGGATCGTTCGGGCTCGTCATCGACGGCTCCACCGTCCAGGTCGTCACGCCCGGCCTGCCCGTCCTGCACATGCACGCCGATGCGGGCAAGTTCATCGAGAACCCCGACTGGTGGTACAACTTCCACCGCCGCATCGAAGCCCGCCGCCATCAGGACGACATCGAAGACCTCTACACGCCCGGCTGGTTCGAGCATACGTTCAAAAACATCGGTAAATCCGTCAGCGAGATCCGTTTCACCTTCGGCGTCGAACCCATCGATCCGAAGCTCTTCGAGGGCGAAGACGCGCGGATCCCGCACCTCAAGAAGATGATCAAACACGTGCGCAAGCAGGTGAACAATGAGCGTGTGTGCGACGGGCTGGTCGTCGCGGGCGACGACTTCGTCGTCGAGCGAGAAGTCGACGGCGAGCCGATGATGACGATCCTTGCGGGTTATCCGTGGTTCGCCGACTGGGGGCGCGACACGATGATCAGTCTGCCGGGCCTGCTGCTTGCCACCGGGCGATTCGATGAAGCGAAAAAAACATTGCTGGCGTACGCGCGGCACATCCGCAAGGGACTGATCCCCAATCGCTTCGACGACTACGGCGGCGAGCCGCACTACAACACGGTCGACGCAAGTCTGTGGTTCATTCACGCGGCCCTCGAATACGTGCGCCAGTCCGAAGACAAGACCACATGGAAAAAGTCGCTCACCAGCGCATGTGCGCAGATCATCGAAGCGTATCAGCGCGGCACGGACGGGCCGATCGCGATGGACCGCGACGGGCTCATCAACGCCGGCGACCCGCACACGCAGCTCACATGGATGGACGCCAAGCGCGACGGCGTCGTGTTCACGCCGCGGCACGGCAAGGCGGTCGAGATCAATGCGCTGTGGTACCGGGCGCTGATGGGCATGGGCGAGCAGACCGGCGAATCGCGTTACCTGAAGCTGGCGGAGAAGGTCAAGCGTTCCTTCAACCGCGTGTTCTGGCGCGATGAGCTGGGCTATCTGATGGATCACGTGAACATCTGGGGCTCGGACCGTTCGCTGCGGCCGAATCAGATTTTCGCCGTGAGTCTGCCGCACTCGCCGCTGTCTCAGAAGCGGCAGAAGCAGGTCATGGAAGTCGTGCGCGAGCGGCTGCTGACGCCGATGGGCCTGCGCACGCTGCCGCGCGAAGACGTGAACTACCACGGCCGTTACGACGGTTCCATGTTCGACCGCGACCGGGCGTACCATCAGGGCACCGTCTGGGCTTGGCCCATCGGGGGATACATCGAGGGCTATTTGCGGGCGCACAAGTTCTCCAAACCCGCGTTGGCCCACGCCCGCGAAGCCCTCGCCCCGCTGCTCGAAGAGCTGGGCAAGCACAGTCTGGGCCAGATTCACGAAGTCTTCGAAGCCGACGCCCCGCACCGCCCCGAGGGTTGCATGGCCCAGGCCTGGAGCGTCGCCGAAACCCTGCGCGCGGCGATTCTGATCGAATCGGCGTGAACCTGGCTGTTGGGATCAGTTGGTGATTTCGACAAGGCGCTTCAGCACAGTTTGGGCGGCGCCGTTGTCGATGGCGGTGCAGGCGCGTTGATAGCCGGCGGGAAGATCGGGGGCGAGGTCGGCGACGACGAGTGCGGCGGCGGCGTTGACGGCGGCGATGTCGCGGGCGGGTGATTTTTCGCCGGCAAGGATCGAGCGGATGATCCGAGCGGACTGCTCGACGGAGTCGGCCTTGAGTGCGTCGAGCGCGATGGTCGGAAGATCGAAGTCAGCGGGGCGGACGGTGGTGGTGGTGAGTTTGTTGTGATGAGCGGTGGTGATGCGGGTCGGGCCAGCGGTGGTGATTTCGTCGAGACCGGAGCCGTGGACCACCATGGCGTGCGTCGCGCCGAGGTTCAGGAGCACCTGCGCGAGCGGCTCGGTGAGTGCGGGGTCGTAGACGCCGATGATCTGGCGTTTGGCGCCGGCGGGATTGGTCAGGGGGCCCAGCAGGTTGAAGATGGTGCGGAAGCCGAGCTGTTTGCGGACGGGCGCGGCGTACTTCATGGCGGGGTGGTGCGCGGGGGCGAAACAGAAGCAGAGATTGGCGTCGGCGAGGCAGCGCGTGAGGGTGGCGTCGGAGACTTCGAGTTTGACGCCGAGGGTTTCGAGGACTTGGGACGAGCCGGATTTGGAAGTGGTGGAGCGGTTGCCGTGCTTGGCGACATGGACGCCGGCGCCGGCGGCGATGAGTGCGGCGGCGGTGGAGATGTTAAAGGTTCCGGCATAGTCGCCGCCGGTCCCGCAGGTGTCGACGACTTCGATGCCCGGCGGCACGGGGACGGGGCGGACGTGACGTCGCATCGTCGCCGCGGCGCCGGTGATTTCATCGACCGTCGGCCCGCCCGGCCGCTGCGCCAGCGCGGTCAGCAGGGCGGCGATCTGGGCTTCGCTCGCCTGCCCGGTCATGACCAGGTCAAACGCCCGGGCGGCCTGATCGTGATCGAGCGCATGTCCGGCGGCGAGGCGGGAGAGCAGGGCGGGAAGGTCGAGGGGCAAGGTCATGCGTCTGATAATATCCGTGATGGCGCAGGTGTCGTGTAAATAAGAGGATATCAAACAATTTTCATTGCAGCCACGTACCTCGATCATTATGATGGGTCGGCAATTTCTGCTAGGGATCCGCTATGCGTCATGTCAACTGGTTTGCGGGCTTGGTTGTCGTGCTGATTTGCGCGGGCGGACTGAACGCGCAAGGCACCGATGTGCAGCGCCTCGATCGCGCCCTGCGCCAGGCGGAACAGCATTATCAGATGCTTACCAATCCGTCGCTGAGTCTGGGCGAACGGGCGCTGCTCGACTACGGCGGACTGGCGGAGTTTTCGTTCGCCGCCATCGACGACGCTAATCAGGCGACGCACATTCTGCGTCAGACCGATGTCCAGCTTTTCGGCCGACTCAACATCGATGACGCGCACGAGTTTTTCGGTCGGCTGCGCTTCAACTATCAGGACTTCAACGACGGCGACAGCTTCGACGGGCGCGGCGATGAGCTGGAGCGCCCGCTGGGCGATCGGTACTGGTACCGCTTCGATCTTCGCCGCGCGGTGGAGGCGACGGAAGGGCGGCGGATCGACGACAACATCACGCTGACCGTCGGCCGACAGTACATCGCATGGGGCAATGAGCTGGCGCTGAGTCTGCCGCTCTACGCCGCCACGGGCACGGTCGAGCTGGGCGGTTTCGAGATGCAGTGGCTGGCCGGTTTCACGCCCGGGCACGGCGTCGTCGACTTCGATTCGTCCCGCCCCAACTTCGACCGCGACACGAAGCGCGGGTTCTTCGGCGGGAAGTTCACCTGCAACGCCCTGGACGATCATCACCCCTACGCCTATGTGCTGCATCAGCGCGACTACAACGATGAGAGCACGGTGCTGGTGCTGACGCTTTCGCAGACGCCGCTCATTACCCGCAATATTCCGACGGCTTATCAGTATGACAGCACGTACATCGGCTTCGGGTCCGACGGCGTGCTGCTGCCGCGGCTGGCGTATTCGGCGGAATTCGTCTACGAAACCGGCGACTCGATGAGCACGAGTCTCGAACCCGGCGCGACGATTCCCGTCATCAAAGGGCAGCACCTTGAGACGATCGACGCGTGGGCCGGCAAGGTCGAACTGGCGTACCTGGTGCCCGATGACAATCAGACGCGCCTCGAAGGCGAGGTGCTCTTCGCCAGCGGCGACCCCGACCGCGATCTGAGCACGTCCAACACCTTCGGCGGCAACGCGCCGGGCACGACCGACCGGGCCTTCAACGGGTTCGGTTTCGCCAAGACCGGCCTGTCGTTCGCGGCGCCGATCAGCAACCTGCTTCTGTTCCGCGCGAGCGCTTCGACGTTCCCCCTGCGGGATCAGAAACTTTTCCGCAATCTCCAGATCGGCATCGACCTGTTGTGGTTCAACAAGTTCGATGGGTACGCCCCGATCAACGAGCCGACGACGAACGATCGGTATCTGGGTTTTGAGACGGACCTGTTCGCGGCATGGCGCGTCACGAGCGACGTGGCGCTGAATCTGCGTTACGGCGTGTTCTTCCCGGGCGCGGGGATCGCGGCCGACCACGATCCGCGCCACTTCGTCTTTGCCGGCGTGTCGTACTCGTTCTAAGGACTATGGCGATGATGCACAATCGCATGATCATCACGGCGATTTTCGCGGCGGCGCTGTGGAGCGGCGGCTGCGCCCGCACGCAGATGGACCAGACGTTAAAGACGGACTACTCGACGAAGGACACGACGGCGAGTCTGGACTTCTGGCACGATCTGGCGGACGCGGCGGTGACGACCAATGACGAGGCCCTGCATGGATTGATCCTGCTGGCCCATGAGGATGATCCGAACAAGACGTACGAGGAGCGGGTGGACTGGCTCAAGAAAAACGGATACCTGGGCGGGGATTTTGACCGGCCGGGCAAGGAAGCGGCGACACGGGGCACGGTGGCCCAAGTGCTGGTGAAAATCCTCAAGGTGGACGGGGGCCTGACGATGCGCGTCATCGGCGACCACCCCCGCTACGCCACCCGCGAACTGGTGTACATGGAGATCTTCCCGCCATGCTCCGAGCAACAGGGAATGTCTGGCATCCAGTTTGTAGGTGCTATTAGTCGAGCGGAAGCATACCTCGAGGAACAGTCATGAATACCCATGTGCAAGTGAAGATGATTGTGACGGTTATGACGATTGCGCTGACTTTGTCGGCGGCGGGGGCCTGGGGCGCCGTCCCCAATGAGGTGGGGAATAATCCCCAGGCGGGGGCCCCAGTGCTGGCCATCAAGGTACTCGAGGCCACCGGACGCAACCAGTTCCGCAACAATGCCGACGCGGCCTGGGAAGACCTGTCCACCGAATCGAAACTGTCGATCGGCAGCGAAATCCGCACCGGGCTCCGCTCCGTCGTCAAGGTCCAACTCGGCCTCAATTCCGTCATCATCCTCCGCGGCATCGGCATCGTCGGCATCGCGGACCTGAGCGAGGATACCGATCAGCACGTGCTGTCGACGAAGCTCGCCAAGAAATACGGCCGGCTCGAAGCGCAAGTCGAGCACATCGGCGACAACCGCAACGACTACCAGATCGCCACGCCCGGGTCGGTGCTGTCCGTCCGCGGAACGCATTTTGACCATGAGGGCTACGACACCGAGCAGACCCACGGGTTTGCCGGCAACTACAACTATCACTCGCACCAGACGAACCATAACGGCTCGATCCACCCCGGCGACTCGGCCGAAGGCGATAACCCCGATCCGACGTCCAACGCGGAGAACAATACGAATCAGAACAATACGTCCAACCCCGGGTCCAATCGTGGCAATCATCGCCGCAATGACCCGCACAACGGATACTTCGGCGGCAACAGCGGGACCCAGAACCTCAACAATTCCCGTAACGGCATGATGACCATGAGCAACTCGATGCACAATGCCGTCGACCGCCCGAACAACCCCGGCAACGGCGGCAATCCGTAAGGGATGCGATCAGCCGTCAGGGATCAGCTTTCAGCCAGCGTGCTGACTGCTGAGCGCTCAAACCTTCATAAGCACCCGGCCCCGCGAAAAGCAGTTGTCTCGCGGGGCTTTTTTATGCCCTGATTCTGTCGGGGGTTTGCCTGTCGGACGACTTCAACGCCCGTACAATACGCGGCAATGAAGTGGACGCCGCCCAAAAGACTCAAACCCGCTGTCCAGGTCGCTTCGCGATTCGGATCGAGCATGCTCATCGGCGGGCTGGTGACGTGCATCGTTATCGTGTTGACCGGGTTCGGCCTGCTGGCCCCTCTGGAACGGACGGCACTGGATTATCGCTTCCGGTACTTTCAGAACTTCAGTCCGCCGCCGACGAATCGCGTCGTTCACATTGACATCGACGACGGGTCGCTCAAGACGATTGGACGCTGGCCGTGGCCCCGGTCGCAGATGGCGGCGGTGGTGGACGAACTGAAGAACGCGGGGGCGACGGTGATTGCGTTCGACGTGCTTTTCGTCGAACCGCAGGAATCGCGTATCGTGGAGAAGCACGCCGCGGATTCGGCGACGCCTCTGTTCGATCGCGTGGACGACGATGAGGTATTCGCCAAGTCCGTCGCCGCGGCGGGCAATGTGCTTCTGCCGATCGCCATGAAGATCGAAGAAGAGCCGACGACGCTGATGCTGCACGTGCGGTCGGTGTTGCGCGATGACGTGGAGCTTCAGTTACCGCAGATCATCACGCGGCTGGGCCTGAACCGGGCGCAGGCGATGGCGCTTCAGGATGTGCTCGGGTCGCAGAAGGCATGGATCATCCGTCATCGGCTTCAGAAGCTTTTCGACGAGTCGCCGGATCGTGTGCCGACACTGTCGGAATGTCGGGCCGCCATCCTGCCCAAGCTTCCGCCGCACGTCATCGAGTCCAACGAACTGACGACGCTTCGCGATGAATACGGCTATGTGTCGTCGGTGCGCTATCTCCGCAAGCTCATGCGTCCGGTCGAATCCTCCGACGCCGGATTCGCCAAGGCGACGGACCCGACCGTGCCGATCGCGGGACTGGCCAGGTCCGCCGCGACGACGGGTTTTGTCACGTTCGATGAAAACGCGTACCGGACGGACAGCGTGTTGCGGTCGATTCCGCTGTGGTTGCGCGATGAGCAGAATCTCTGGCCGCAGATCGCGCTGGCGGCGGGGTGCATGTACCTCAAAGTTCCGCTCGATAAAGTCCGAATCACGCCCGACGAAACCGTGCTCCCGGGCGCGACAATGCCCGACGGCAAAGTGCGCGATGTGCACCTCAAAACGATGGAGCGCCGCGTCGGCGACGGATGGTACAGCAGCGGCGGGCAGATTCTGATTCCCTGGCAGAGCAACTCGCGGCACTGGCAATACCTTTTCGATCCGCTCAAGCTACAGACCAAACAGCATCTGCCCATCGGCACGCTCATCGAGCTTAATGATCGCCGGCGGGCGGTGGCGTTCAATGATCGCTCCGCCGACGTGGCCCTGCTCAAGCTCATGACGCGGGCGCCGTTCGACAGTCTGTTCCGTCCGGAGATGGTGCAGAACTTCGACCGCGTGTCGGAACAGATTCGCCAGGCGGGCCTGAACGTCGACAAGGCGCTGGTCGATCAACGCGTCGAGTTTCGTCGGCGGGCGATGGAGGAATTGAACGTCGTCAAAAAAGACTACGAAGCGACGAAGAATCTGAACCCGCAGGAACGCGACGAACTGAAGGCGCTCAAGGATCAGCTTGCGATTTACGCTGACGCGGTGCTTCAGGTCGAGCGCGGCCGGGAGCGCATCAGCGACGACGAACATCGCTTCAAGGAACTCGTCGACGGCACGGTGTGCCTCATCGGATGGACCGGCACGGGGACGATCGCCGACTTCGTGCCGACGAGTCTGGAGCCCAAGGTGCCGGGCGTGGCGGTGCACGGCGCGATCCTCAACGCCATGTTGACGGGTCATTTCATCGGCCGGGCGCCGGTGTGGGCGGACCTCTGGGCGGTGGCGCTGATGGGGCTTCTGACGGCGCTGATCGCTTCGAGCTTCGGGCCGGAGAAGGCGCTGGGTCTGATGGTGCTGATCATCGGTACGTTCTTCGCGATCAATGCGGTGCTCCTGTTCGATTATCTGAGCACATGGGCGGCGGCGGGCCCGATCGTGGCGGCCGTGTCGGTGTGGGCGGCTCTGACCGTCTTCCGACTTCTGCTCGAGCAGCGACAGCGCGCCCGCATCACGCGGCAGTTCAAGAACTATGTCGCGCCGGATCTGGTCGATTTCCTCGTGGACAATCCCAACGTGGTCAAACTCGAAGGCGAACGCCGCGAGATGACCTGCATGTTCAGCGACATCGCCGGTTTCACCACGCTCTCCGAACACCTCGGCCCCGAAGGCACCGTCAACCTGCTCAACACCTATCTCGCCACCGCCACCGATGCGCTCATGACGCATCGCGCGACCGTCAACAAATACCTCGGCGACGGCATCATGGCCTTCTGGGGCGCGCCGATTCACAACCCCAATCACGCTTACGATGCGTGCATGAGCGTGCTGGCGATGCTCGAAGCCCTCAACAAGCTCGCCGACGAGACCGAGCTCAAGGACATGCCCAAGCTCTTTACGCGCATGGGCGTCTGCACCGGCGCGATGATGGTCGGCGACTGCGGCGCGCCGCCCCGGCGAAGCGACTACACCGTCATCGGCGACCCCGTCAATCTCGCCTCCCGTCTCGAGAACGCCAACAAACAGTTCGGCACGCAGATGCTCATCAGCGATCACACCCAGCAGCTCGTCCGCGACCGAATGCTCACCCGCCCCATCGGCCGCATCGTCGTCGTCGGCCGCAAGGAATATGAAACGGTCCACGAGCTGCTCAACACGCGCGAAAAAGCCACCGAGTTTCAGCAGCGCTACGCCGCCGCCACCGCCACCGCCGTCGAGGCCTTCATCCACGCCAACTTCAGCTCCGCCCTCGGCCTCTTCGATGAGCTCGCCACGCACTTCGGCCCCTCCCCGCTCATCAAGCTCTATCGCGAGGCCTGTCTCCACCACATCGACGCCCAAACCGAACCCGAATCCTTCAACGGCGCCCTGGTGCTCACGGAAAAATAGAAGCTGGTAAGCTATTCGCCGTCATGCCGTACACGTTCGCTGATCTTCCCTTCTTTTTGATGCTGCCGGTGCTGCTGGCGGGTTCGGCGTTTTTCAGCGGGTCCGAAACCGCGCTGTTCAGTTTGCGGGCGCATCAGCGATTCGTCATCACGCAGCAGGGCGGACTCGTCGGCCGGGCGGTGTCGATGCTCCTGGCCGACCCGCGCACGCTGCTCATCACGCTCATGCTCGGCAACATGGTCGTCAACGTCCTGTATTTCGTCGTCAGCACCGTGCTGCTTCTGAAACTCGATCACGCCGAGGTCGGCCCGCTCTTCGTTGCCTTCGCCACCGTGCTGCCGCTGCTGTTGGTGATCCTGCTGGGCGAGGTACTGCCGAAAATCGTCGCCAACACCGGCGCGATCGTCTGGGTCAAGGCCAGTGCGATTCCGCTGTACGCCATTCATCGCGTGGTCCTGCCGCTCGGGGCGCTGTTAAGCCGCTGGGTGGTTCAGCCGCTCGGCCGGCTGTTCGCCCCGCCTCAGTCCCCCGGCCAGCTCACGACCGACGAGATGGACGCGCTTCTGGAAATGAGTCAGAAGCGCGGCATCATCGGGTCCGGCGAGCAGCAGCTTCTCAATGAAGTGCTCTACCTGAGCGAGATCAAGGTGCGCGACGTGATGATCCCGCGCGTCGACATCAGCGAGATCGACGTCAACGAGCCGCCCCGCCGGCTGCGCGAGTTGATCGAAAAGACCCGGCTCACCAAGTATGTCGCCGTCGATGGCGGCATCGATCACGTGCTGGGCGTCATCTATGCCAGGCAGTTCCTTCTGGCGCATCGTCTGTCGCCCAAGGTATCGCTGCGCAAGCTCGTGCGACAGGTGCGCTTCGTGCCCGAGCTTCAGCGCGTGGATCAACTGCTCGAAGACTTCCGCAAATCGGGCACGAAGCTGGCGCTGGCGGTCGATGAATACGGCGGAACGGCGGGGCTCGTCACGCTCAAGGACATCGTCGAGCAGATGGTCGGCGATCTGGACATGGACCACGGCCCGGGCGAGACGCCGGCTTCGACGGCTGAGCAACTCGGCCCGCACCGCTGGCGCGTCAGCGGGCGGCTGAGCGTACATGACTGGTCGGATGCGTTCGGACAATATCGCTTGCCGCCGCGGGTTTCCACGGTCGGCGGACTGGTCATGTCATTGCTGGGGCGCGTGCCGCGACTGGGGGACACGGTGCGCGTGGCGAATCTGCAACTGGAAGTGGAGCGCATGAGCGGCGGGCGCGTCGAGAGCGTGCTGCTGCATCTGGACGGCGGGGCGGGCAAGCCATGAGTGAAACCGAACTGATGCTCTGGTATCTGGCGGCCGTGGTCGGCACGGGCGGGTCCGCGCTGTTCAGCGGGCTCGAGACGGGCATCTACACGATCAACCGCGTGCGCCTGCACGTCGCCGCCCATCAGCCGCGTTCCAGTGCGGCGGCGCTCGAAGGTTTGATCGCCTCGCCGAATCGTCTGCTCGGAACGCTGCTGGTCGCCACGAACATCGCCAATTATCTGACGTCGTATGCCGTGGGCACGATTCTCGACGAAGCGGGGTATCAGGGCTGGGCGCAGGTCGCCGTCGACGCCGCCATTGTCACGCCGCTGCTGTTCGTCTTCGGCGAGGTCATCCCCAAGGACTTTTTCCGCAGTCACTCCGACACGATCACCCCGCCGTTCGCAATTCCGCTGCGCCTGTTTCAGCGCCTGCTGACCATCACCGGCGTCCTGCCGCTCATCGACGGCATCAGCGTGCTGGTGCAGAAGGCCCTGCGTCAGTCGCCTTCCGCGCTCACCATGCTGCACCCCCGCCGAAATGTCACGCAGCTCATCAAGGAAGGCATCGGGCACGGCATGATCAGTCCATATCAGTCGGCGATGATCGATCGGGTGCTGGAGATGGAGCGGTTGACGGTGCGCGATGTGATGGCGCCGTGGGCGAGTGTGACGAGCGTGCGGGAGAATCAGCCGCCGGAGGCGGTATGGGCGCTGGCGGATCGCGTGTCGTATTCACGCGCGCCGCTGGTCAGCGCGGCGGGGGAGCCGGCGGGGCTCATTGATTTGTATGACGTATTGATGTACGAACCGGCGAATTGTCCGCCGCTGCGCTCGCTCGCCAAACCGCTGCCGAGCATTCGGGCCGACCTGTCCCTGCGCGATGCCCTGCGACTCCTTCAGCAGCAGCGCGCCTCCATGGCGCTGATCGTCGATGCGAACAAGCGCCCGCTGGGCCTGGTCACCACCAAAGACCTCGTCGAACCCATCATCGGCGAGCTTGAAGTTTGGTAAACATCGCTCGCTTGCTCAATCGCCGGGTCGCTGCGCGACTCCGGTCCCCCGCATGGCGCACCCCTTCCCCGTCCTCATTTCTCGTTGTATGCTAAGGGGATGGACACCGACATGCTCAATCAGCGGATCGCGCAATGGCAGAAGATGACCAGCGACGATCCGGACAATGCCATGGGCTGGTTCAGTCTTGGCAACGCCTACAAGGAAGCGCAGCGGCCGGAAGAAGCGGCCCGGGCGCTCCGCAAGGCGATCGAACTGGATGACGGTCTTTCGCGGGCGTACCAGTTACTCGGGGGGCTTCTGATTCAATCCGGCGCCGACGATCAGGCAGCGGACGTGCTCACGAAGGGTTACACCATCGCCGCCAAGCGCGGCGATGTGATGCCGCAGCGCGCGATGGGCTCGCTGCTTGAAAAGATCAAGCGGCCGGTGCCGAAGATCGAGACTGGGCCGGCCGTGGCGGAGGTCGAATTGGGCGACGATGCCGTGCTCGATCGCCGCACCGGTCAGCCGGGGGCGCGCCTTCCCGATCCGCCGATGCGCGGCCCGCTGGGCAGGTTCATCTATGACCACTATTCCGCACCGACCTGGCGGCAGTGGATCGCGCAGGGCACGAAGGTCATCAACGAGCTTCGCCTCGACTTTTCCAACATCGACCATCAGCGCACGTACGACCTGCACATGATGGAATGGCTCGGCTTCACACAGGAGGAAGCCGACGCGTACGCCCGCCAGTCTCAGCAACAACAGCAGCAGTGAACTCACCGACGGCTAGCCGTCCCGGAAAGGATACGACGATGATGCGCCTGCGAGGTTGGCTTCTGGTTCTTCCGCTCGTGCTCGCCGCCTGTGAATGCAAGCCGCAGATGTTCGATGCGAGCCACTACGCAGGCGACGCGAAGATTCGTGTCGCCTGTGTCGGCGACTCGATCACCGCCGGGTCGGGACTGGCCGATCCGACGACGCAGGCGTATCCGGCGCTGCTGGGTCAGATGCTCGGCGAGCGATTCGACGTGCATAACTTCGGCCAGAGCGGGCACACGCTCATGAAGACCGGCGACCGCCCCTACTGGGACAAGCTCCCGCGCGTCGATCAGTTCGAGCCCGACGTTGTGATCATCATGCTCGGGTCCAACGACTCCAAGCCCCACAACTGGGAGCACCGCGCCGAGTTCGGCAACGATCTGGCGGCGATGGTCGAGCATTTTCAGAATCTGCCCAGCAAGCCGCTTGTTTTGCTGGCGTATCCCCCAGCCGTGACACAGTCGGCGTACGGCATTTCCGATGAGCACGTCAAAGCCGAGCAGCCGGCGTATCAGGCGGTCGCGCGCGAGAAATGCGTGCAGGTCATCGACGCCTACACGCCGTTCGTCGGCCAATTCCTGTTGATGCGCGACGGCGTGCATCCCAACGTCGAGGGCGCGAAGGTGCTCGCCCAGACGATTCACGACGGCTTGATTCCCCCGGCACCCGCGCCTTCAAAGTGATCTGAATCCGACGGCGACGATGCGTCGTCCGACGCGGCCCGATTCCGGGCGGTGCTGGTGACGGATCGCCCCCGGCCGGCGGACTTGGCCTGGTACATCGCATGGTCCGCGCGCCGCACGAGCGCATCGGCCTCGCGGCAGCCGTCGAAAGTAGTGGCGATGCCGATGCTCACCGATGACCGAATCTGATGCCCGGCGAGTGCGTAGGGGGCTTTGAACTTATCGAGCAATCGGTCCACGATCGTCTGCGCGTCGGCTTCGCAAGCGATATCGCGGACAAGGACGACGAACTCATCGCCGCCGAATCGGGCGGCGATGGCCGGGACTTCGCTCAGCTTCTGGCGCGGGTTGAATCGCAGTGCGGTACGCATTCGTCCGGCGATGGCGCAGAGCAACTCGTCCCCCGCATCATGGCCGTAGGTGTCATTGATGTGCTTGAAGCGATCGAAGTCCAGAAAGAGCACGGCGAGCTGTCGCTTGGTTTCTCGCTTCGCATGTTGGAGCGATCCCTTGAGTTCCTTGAAGAAGGTTTCGCGATTGGGCAGGCCGGTGAGCCGATCCGACTCGGCCGCCTGGCGCAGGGCCGTCTCGGAGCGTTTGCGGTCGGTGATGTCCCGGCTGGTCACCGCCACGCCGTCACCGACACGGACCGCCTGAATCTGAAACCAGATTTCGCTTTCGCCGCGCAGTTCGCGAACTTCGACTTCGTAGGTGTTGCCCGTTTCGATGACCTTGACGTATTGATTGAAAAGCTCGTTCGTCGCCGGCTGTGGGAACAGTTCCAGGAGGCGCCTGCCGATGATGCGTTCACGCGGCAAAAGGGCGAATTCCGTGGCCTTGGTGTTGATGTCCAGGAAGACGAAGTCGCTGATGGTCACGCCGTCCTCGCGTTCGGCCTTAAGGAGGAAGAAGGCATCGAACCCGCCGTCGATCGCCGCTCGGAACCGCGCCTCCGACTCGCGAAGCCGACCCGCCGCCATGTGCTGGTCGGTGACGTCCGATCCGATGGCCATGATCTGGAAGACTTTGCCCTGATGGTCCATGCACGACTGAATTTCCATGGCGTTCCAGAACGCCCGTCCGGTCTTGGTGTAGTGGATGATCGTGACGCTGACGCCGTCCTTCTGGGTCATCGCATGATCAATGCGGGCCTGCGTGGAATGATCGGTGCGCGGGCCGTTGAGCACCGCACCGAGCGTTCGCCCGCGAATTTCCTCCAGGTGGTATCCAGTGATTTTTGTAAATGAATCGTTGACCCATTCGATCGCCCCCTTGGGGTCCATGAGCACGACCAGATCGTTGGTCATGCTCGCGATGGTGGCGAGCCGCCGCGATTCGGTTTCGCTTTCGCGAAGCGAACGCGTCATCTTCATCGCCAGATGATGGGCCTTGATTTCCAGGCGGCACTGGGCGAGGACGATGCCCGCCAGCAGCATCGAGAGCGTCACGCCGCCGACGCCGGCGAACAGGGGCATGTTTTCATTGGCCCGCGCATCGAACTCGGGCGTGGAGTTGAGCCAGATCGTCCATGTCCGCCCGCCCACTTCGATGCCGACAGAGCGGCTGAAGGTGCTGGCGGCGTAGTGCCGATCGTCCACGGCTTCCGCGGGGTCCAGCGGTCGGAGATGGCGATACGACAAGGCGGTCAGGGCGGTGCACTCGTTGCCGTCGAAGATGTCGAATCCGATCTGATGATCGACGATCTTCGCCACGTCGCGAATCATCTCGTCCATGATCAACGGGGCGTAGACCCATCCGAGCAGGGCCCGGCGGCGCTGTTCGGGCGTGGCGGGCGAGGCGCCCGGCTCATAGACCGGATAGAGGTAGAGGAATCCGGTGTGCCTGCGGGTGTCGTGCGGCAGCAGGATGCGGCCGGTGATGGACGGCCGGCCGGTCAGCATGGCGCGGTCGGCGGTCTCTTTGCGGTTGGGCTCGGCGGCGATGTCGTGGCCCAAGGCCGCGGCGTTGGCCGACAGCGGCTCGATGAATCGAATGACGTACAGATCGGCGGCGTCGCCTTCTGTCTGCACCGCAAAGTCCGCCATGTCCTCCCGTCGGACGCGATCGACATAGTCGTCAAGTTTATCGCGGCTCACCCGCTCGATGTAGCCGTAGCCCTGCGCTCCGGGGAATTCGTGCGTCAGATCGCGCGAGTGGACGTAGCGGGCGAATTCGTCGCGCGTGACCTGGACGCTTGCGACGAAGACGCCGTTGGCGCCGCGCAGGCCGTAGGCGTTGATGTTGACACGGTCGGCGATGCCCTCGGCGATCTTGTCGCCGAGGTTGACGAATCGCTGATATTCGCCGCGTTCGTGAATGCGCCATGCCAGATGATGCGCCATCAGCGTCGCCGCCAGTCCGAGCAGCAGGACCATCGCCGGCAGCATCATCATGCGGTATCGCGCGGTTTTCAGAGACATGACACCTGCCTGTTGGGGTGGCCACGACCCAGCCGCCGGATCGGATAGACATGATCAGCCGACGACGCTTTGAAACCATCGGCGCGGCACGACGCCGACATGAACGGATTCATGGCGGATACGGGACAATCCTGATACGTAGATTTAACTAAACCGCGATGGGCCGGCCTCAGGCGACGGGGTGCTCGAGCCGCCATGCGATGTCGCCGTTGTGGCAATCGATGTGGACATGGAAGAATTTATCGTGGTACTGCCGCATCAGCGGATAGATCACGCGGCGGTCGGTTTCGGGGATGGCGAGCTTCTGGACATCCTCCCACGGATGCCACTCGAGCGTGCCTTCGCGGAAGACCATGCGCTGGACCCGAACGGGGCGGGTCACTTCGTACATGAACATGAGCCAGTGCGTCTGATTGTTGAAGGCGGTTTCGCTCACCAGGCCCGTCAGGTGGATGTCCTTGTAGTCGAGTTCGAGCTCGACCTCCTCGCGGATTTCCCGCAGGGCGCACGCTGCGGGCGACTCGCCGCTGGCCATGTCCAGTTTCCCGCCGATCGGGGAGTACAGGCCCTTGTTGGGCTCCTGCGCCCGGTGCAATAGCAGCAGCCGTCCCCACTCATCGTAGAGGTAGCACAGCACGGCGATCTTGTAGGGAATCGGCGAAGTCATGGGCACCATCATATGCGGATCGCGAAGTTTCGTCCGCCGCGAACCGCCCGCCCGCCGGTGCGTCTCAATGGGCATCCTCCGGTATGATGGATCGAACTCGCCAATCTTCCGCGGGAGGTTTTCATGAGCATGTCATCCGGGCGGCGCTGGCTGCTGGGCGTACTGACGCTGCTGGTCATTTTGGGCGCGTTGGGCGGGTTCGCCGCCTGGCGTCACACGCATCCGTCCACCATCGAGGGCAAGGTCTATGCGCTGCTCGCCAAGCTCGAGCATCGACGATGGGCGTGGTGGGATGATCTTCGGATGAAGGTTTCGGAGTGGGGCTGGATCAGCGAGCCGGAACGGGTCGACAACTATCAGGTGCAGTCGTCGCTGCGGGCGCTGGGCGAGGAGGCCAAGCCGGCGATTTACGAGGCGCTGATGACGACGGATACGCAGACCCGGCTGTTCCTGCTGGACATGCTCCGATGGGAGCGCGATCCGAGGTTGTGCACGGCCCTGATCGCGCAGCTTGACTTTGACGATGCGGACGTGCGCGCGGTTGCCGCGGAGGCGCTGGAGCGTCATCCGACACAGCCGGTCGTCGATGCGCTGGTCGCGCATCTGAAGGATGGCAACGACAACGTCCGCAGTCACATCATCACGGCGCTGGGGAGCATCGGCGACCCGGCGGCGATCGACCCGCTGATCGCGCGCGTGGACGAGCCGTCGGGTCCGGTCGTGATCAAGGCCCTGGGCGACATCGGCGACCTGAAGGCGATGCCGGTGCTGCTGGCGCAGATTCGTTCGAATGATTCGGATCGTCGGGCGGCGGCGGCGGACGCCCTCGGCGACGTGCTGGCGGGCCGGGGCACGAAGGCGGTCGAGGCGCTGATCGACGCCATGAAGGACGAGGAGCCGAACGTGCGCGCGGCCGCGATTCGATCGATGGGGCAGATCGGCGATGAACGGCACGCGGACGTGATGCTCGCGGCGGCCAAGGACACGTCCGGCGTGGTGCGAGCGGCGGCGGCGCAGGCGCTGGGCCGGGTGGGCGATGTGTCGGTGATCCCGGTGCTGATCACGATGCTCGATGATACGGACCCGAATGTCCAGCAGAATGCCGCCTCGTCGCTGGGCAATCGAGGTGCGGCCGAGGCGGTGTCGGGACTGGCGAAGATCTCGCGGGATTCCAACGATGACGTGCGCAACAGTGCGATCGAAGCGCTGGGCGCGATCGGAAATATGGATGCGGCGAAAGCGCTCGGCGCGCTGACGAGCAACAATCGCGACGGGTATCGAGTCCGGTCCGGGATGGAGAATGTGCGCGATCCGGCGGCGGTGCCGCTGCTGATCGGCATGGTCAGCGCGAGCGACAACGATCTTCGCCAGAGCGCGGCGAAGGCGCTGGGAAAGATAGGAGACCGACGGGCGCTGGAGTCGCTGATCGCCATGCTCGCGGCGGATTTCGACACCGCTCATGCAGCGGTGGACGCGCTGGGTGAACTGGGCGATCCGCGCGCGGCCGAGCCGTTGATGCGCGTCATGCAGGCAGGAACCGAACTGGCGCCGGCGGCGGGACAGGCGCTGGGGGCGCTCGGCGAGAGGGGTATGATCGAGCAGCTCATCGACGTCGCGCGCGGGGGCAATCAAAATGCCCGCATGGCGGCGGTCGTGGCGCTGGGGCGGATTGGTGACGAGCGGGGTCGTCCGGTGATGCGCGAGATTCTCATGTCGGCGGCGGGCGGTTTGCTCAAAGAGGTCGTCGAGGCGGAGGGCCGGCTCGGCGATCGGGAGGCGATCCCGCGGCTGTTGGAATTGCTTAACCATCCGCCCAAGGACACGGAGGAAACGACAAACCCGTCGCCCTTCGGCTTCGATTCGGACAATCAAGAGCGTTTCGATCCGCGTCCGGCGATCCTCCGGGCCGTTGGCCGCATCGGCGACCGCAGCGCCACCGCGGCGATTGCGGCGCGGTTGACGGATTCAAATTCGGATGTGAGGGAGGCCGCGGCGGAGGCGCTGGCGGACATGGCCGATCCGGCGGCGATGCCGGCGCTGACGGCGATGCTCAAATCCGCCAGCGCCGATGTGGACATCAACGTGCTCGAGTCGCTGGGCAAGACGGGGGATGCGTCGGCGCTGGCGGCGATTCGGCCGATGCTCGAACATCGCAGCAGTTCGGTGCGGTTCTGGGCGGCGGTGGCGATGGCGAACATCGGCGATGCGCGGGCGATGGACGATCTGCTTCCCGCCATGGAGGACCGCAACGGGACGAACCGGCTTGTGTTCGCCTACGCCGTCACCGCGCTGGGCAGCGACAAGGCCCTGCCGCAGATTCGCCAGGCGATCCGTCACCATACCGACTGGCAGGCGTTCGCGGCGGCGGCGGCGCTGGGACACTTGGAGAGTGATGCGGCGAAGGCGATGATTCGCGAGGCGATCGATCATGCGCGTGATCCGAAGATTCGCGCATTCGCCATGCGGCTTGCGAACAAGCCGCTGGCCGAGGCGCTGAAGGCGGAGATCGAGACGCGCGACGGATACGGCGACTACGCGATCCGCGTGATGGGGCATCTCAATGACGCCTCGGCCGTAGGCCCGCTGGAGGAACTTTGCAAAAGCCGCGATCCGGACATCCGTCTCAAATCCCGCATCACGCTGCGGCGATTGAAAGAGCGGTTGAATGTGACGCCATGAAAAAACCCCGCGAATTGCGGGGTTTTGTGAGCGTGGGAGAAGCACGCCGCGAGCGGCGTCGCTGAACGGGCGATCAGGCGGACCAGCCGTTTTTGAAGTCGCCGATGGCTTTCTTGAGGGCGGCCTTGATGTCGTCGGTCAGGGCCTTCTTCTCGGCGAGCTGGGCACGGGCGGCCTTGGCGTCGGCGTTCGAGGCGAAGTGCTCGAGCAGGGCTTTCTCGAACTTGGACACGTTGTCGACGTCGAGCGAGTCGAGGAACCCGTTGGCGCCAGCGAAGATCGAGATGACCTGATCAATGACGTCCATCGGCACGTACTGCGGCTGCTTGAGCAGCTCGACCATGCGGGCGCCGCGGTCGAGCTGGGCCTGCGTGGCCTTGTCGAGTTCGGTGCCGAGCTGGGCGAACGCTTCGAGTTCGCGGTAGGCGGCGAGGTCGAGGCGGAGGGAGCCGGCGATCTGCTTCATCGCCTTGATCTGCGCGTTGCCGCCCACGCGGCTGACGGAGATGCCGACGTTGACGGCGGGTCGGACGCCGGCGAAGAACAGTTCGGGCTCGAGGTAGATCTGACCGTCGGTGATGGAGATTACGTTCGTGGGGATGTACGCCGACACGTCGCCTTCCTGCGTCTCGATGACGGGCAGGGCGGTGAGCGATCCGCCGCCCAGGTCCTTGGAAAGCTTGGTCGCGCGCTCGAGCAGGCGGGAGTGCAGATAGAACACGTCGCCGGGGTACGCTTCGCGGCCGGGCGGACGCTTGAGCAGCAGCGAAAGCTGACGGTATGCCACGGCCTGCTTGCTCAGGTCGTCGTACACGCACAGCACATGCTTGCCCTTCCACATGAAGTATTCGCCCATCGCGCAGCCGGCGTAGGGGGCGATGTACTGCATCGGAGCGGGGTCGGACGAACCGGCGTTGACGACGATGGTGTAGTCCATCGCGCCGTTTTTGCGGAGCGTCTCGACGACGCCGGCGACGGTTGATTCCTTCTGACCGACGGCGACGTAGATGCAGAGGAGCTCGTTTTCGGTGCCGACGTATTTTTTCTGATTGATGATGGCGTCGATGGCGACGGCGGTCTTGCCGGTCTTTCGGTCGCCGATGATCAGTTCGCGCTGCCCACGGCCGATGGGGATCATGGAGTCGATGGCCTTGATGCCCGTCTGCATGGGTTGGGTCACCGGCTGCCGCTGGGCGATGCCGGGGGCGATGATGTCCATGAGGCGCGACTCGGTCGCCTGAATCGGGCCTTTGCCGTCGAGGGGCTGCCCGAGCGGATTGACGACGCGGCCGAGCAGGGCTTCACCGACGGGCACGGACAGGAGCTTGCCGGTCGCGCGGACGGTGGCGCCTTCCTTGACCTTGAGGTATTCGCCGAAGAGCACGGCGCCGACGGAGTCTTCTTCGAGGTTGAAGACCTGGCCCATGATGGTCGAGCCGTCGTCGCCTTCGAAGCTGAGCATTTCGCTGGCCATTGCCTTGGACAGGCCGTAGACGCGGGCGATGCCGTCGCCGACTTCCAGCACGCGTCCGACTTCCGAGACTTCCAGTTCCGAGGTGTACTGGGCGATCTCTTCCTTGATGACCGAGGCGATTTCACCGGTGTTGATCTTCATGGGATTAACCTTCCTGAACGAGCGCGGTGCTGGAGCGGGCCAATTGCTGACCGCGCTCGTTGAGCTGTTGTTTGATGCGGGCCAGTTGATGGGTGACGCTGGCGTCGATGAGCTTGTCGCCGATGCGGATCTTCAGGCCGCCGATCAGTGAGGGGTCGAGCCGGGGATGAACCACGGCCGTCTTACCCATCGCGTTGGAGAGCTTGGTCGTCACGGCGGCGAGCTGTCCGGCGTCGAGGGGCTGAGCGGTGTGGACCTCCACGTCGACCTGCCCGCGGCTGTCCTTGAGCAGCTTGTCGAACGCCCTCGCGATCGAGCTGATCTGATCGAGGCGGGCGTGACGATTGAGCACAAGCAGAAGGCGAAGCGTCAGTTCGCTGACGCGGCCGTTGAAGATCGACTCGATGCTCGCGGCCTTGCGGTCGGCGGGAATCGTGCGATGCGCGAACAGGGCGGCCAGACCCTTTTCGTGCTCGATGAGCGAAGCGATCTGCTTCAGCTCATCGCCGACTTCCGCCACCGACCCGCCTTGCTGGGCGAGGTCGAAGACGGAACGGGCGTACGTCTCCGCCACGGCGCCGGCCTTCTGTGCATGTGACTGAGCCATCGGTGGGTTCCTGGCGGCTTAAAGGCCCGTCTTGGAAAGTTCGCTGAGCGATTCGTCCACGAGCGACTGCGTGTCGGAAGCGTTGATCTGACGATGCAGAATCTTGCCCGCCACCGCCACCGCGATCTCGCCCGCCTGTGCGTACAGGTCCGACACCGCCTGCTGCTTGGCCTGCATGATCTCCTGCCTGGAGCGCTCACGCAGCTTCGCCGCCTCGGCCTCGGCGTCGGCGACAAGCTTCGCCCGCACCGCGTCGGCGTCGACACGCGCCTGATCGATCATCTTGCGCGCCTCGGCGTGAGCGTCGGCCAGACTCTGCTTGTACTCGGCGAGCGTCTTCTGGGCCTGCTGATTGGCCTTCTCCGCCGAGTGAATGTCCTCGCGAATCTTGTGCTCGCGCGCATCGAGCCCGCTGACGATGTTGGGCCAGACGAACTTGCCCAGAACGGCCAGCAGGACGATGAACAGGACCAGCGTCCAGACGGCCGTGCCCAGGTCGGGGTTGAGCAGTCCGCCGCCGGCGCCTTCGTGGGCGCCCGCCTCTGCGGCGGCTTCATGCGCTTCCTGCGCGAAGGCGAGGACGGGCGTGAGGGCCAGCGACAGGGCGGAAATCCAGGGCGTATGTTTGAACATGCGTGGCCACCTTTGTGGTCGATGGTTCAAGAGCGCATCGCGGGCGCTGAGGCCGGCGTGCGCCAGTCCGGGGACGATCAGACGCCGGTCTTGATGACGAACGCGCCCAGCAGGAGGGCGAAGAAGGCCAGACCTTCGATCAGCGCGGCGGCGATGATCATATTGGTCGAGATTTTCGGAGCGGCTTCGGGCTGACGGCTGATGCCCGAGCAGGCGTTGGAGCCGATGTTGCCGATGCCGATGCCCGCGCCCAGCACCACCAGACCGATGCCGATGCCAATGCCGGCCACGCCCCACGTCGATGCCTCAGCAGCCAGAGTCAGCAGATTCATGTTCCATGTCCTTTCAAAGATGCGAGTCAGTGATCGCCAACGTGTGTCGGTTTGCGTCGCCGGGCGGTTGGCCGTTCGTCCGGCGTCGAGTTGTATCGGTGTCAGAGCGTCGCGATGATCGTCGTGTCCGTTTCGGTTTCCGCGGCGTGCTCGAAGGGCACATGCTCGTGATGATCCTCGTGATGCGGATGGTCGCCGTGATCATGCACCGCGCCCTGCGCGATGAACAGGACGGTCAGGAACGTGAACACGTAGGCCTGAAGGAACGCCACGAAGAGTTCGAGCAGACTCATGATCACGCCGCCGAGGACAGCCGGAGCGACGATCGCGCCGCGCACCGTGTAGCTTTCAGCGAGGAAGATCATGCCGATGATCGCGCCCAGCACGAGGTGGCCGGCGAGCATGTTGGCGAATAGACGCATGCACAGCGCGAAGGGCTTGATGAACGCGCCGACGATTTCCAGAATGACCAGCAGAATCGCCACGGGCATGAGCCCCGGCGAGGCGTCCTTCATGAAAGGCCAGAGCGGGACGGGGGCGAAGTGGGCGAAATACTTGAGCCCGTGCTCGCGCAGGCCCACGAAAAGGATCATGAAGAAGCTGATGAGGGCGAGCACGATGGTGACGGCGATATTGCCGGTCGCGGTGCCGCCGAGATGCTCCCAATGCTCGTTGAAAAGCGCCAGAAGCGATCCGAGCGGGAACATGCCAAGAAGGTTGCAGAAGAGGATGAAGAAGAAGGTGGTCCAGATGTAGCCGATGTAGGTTTCGGTGAGTTTGCCGAGGGCGGGTCGGGTCATTTCCTCGCGGAGGAAGACGAGGATGACTTCGACGATCTGGCTGAGCTTGCCGTTGGTGAGGTAGTCGTCGGTGGAGCCGGTCTGCCCGGTCTTGATGCGAGCGGCGGCGTGAGCGAGGACGAGGAAAGTCAACAGGGCGGCGATTGTCGCCATGATCATGTGGTTCGACACGGCGACGGGCCCGAGGTGGAAAATCTCGTGCGGAAGCACGTGGCTGATCAGGTCGCCGGCGGCAAGCGTGGTCGGGATCATCGCGGGCGTGACTCCTTCACGGCGGCGGTGTGCGGCAGGGCGTGACGGTCGTTGAGGTAACGCACGATGAGCGAAACTTCGATGACCAGCAGGACCAGATACCAGGCGGCGGTCCACCCGGCGACAGGCATCAGCGGCAGGTCGGCAAGCTGGTTGAGGAGGATCACGCTGAACATGCTCAGCCCCAGCCGCAGCAGTGTGCCGAGGAGGAAGCCCAGCCCAGCGCCTTCGGGGCGGGAGGTCGCCAGGAGCGTCACCGGCACGAGTCCGACAGCGGCGGCGAGCGTACAGGCGACGGCGGCGGAGGAAGCGGCTAGGGCCTGATCGATGGTAGACACGCCCGCGCAGACCGCCGCCGCGACGAGGCCGCAGACAATGCCCGAGACGATCAGCAGCATGGCTGAGCGTGCGAAGGGGAAGGGCGGGATGGCAGGTGCGTGAATCATTTCACAAAGTCAGGGGCGATTTCAGCGGTCGTTCAGTTGTTTGACCATCTTGATGAGGTTGTAGAGGCCGCCGACGAGACCGAGGCAGGCTCCGATCATGACGCCCCAGGGGTCGGAGCCGAAGTACCGGTCGATCCCATACCCGATCGCCGCCATGAGTCCGATGACGCCGGCGAGTTCGAGCCCGGCTCCCATGAACCGCCACGGGCTGGGTTCTGGCTGCTCCGGCATGCGTTCATCGCCATTTGAGGCGGTTTTATCGGGCGTAAAACCCTCTCCCGTCACGCTGGACGGGGGCAAGTAGAATAGGTGTAGCGCTCGCGGGTGTCAACCGGCGATGCCCCGTATTTTTTCGATGTTTAGAAGCTGTCGGTCCCGTGATGGCACGTCCGCCGACCGGTCTTCGCCGGGTCGCGACCCGCTTGCGGGCGTTATGGCTGAACGTCGATCAGCAGATACGCCCCCGAAAGCACCAGCCGGTCGAATACCGGTCCGTTGGCCCCGTCGTCAAGCTGCACCACCAGCGTCCGGTCCCGCGGCACGATGTTCACCTCGGCCGACGGCTGCGCCCCATTGAGATGCCACTGGGCCAGCATGCCCTTGCCGTCCTCGACGATCAGATTCAGGTCCGCCCAGTCCAGGCCCTGCGGGTCGAGCCGGGCCGTCGCCGCGAACCGCCGCACGCCTTCCGGCAGATGATACGTCACGCTGACCGGCGCATGCAGATACACCCCGTCGATCGTCGCCTGCGGCTTCATCGGTACGCCGAACACGCTCCCGCCGCCGGTCACCTCCGACTCGATCTCGCCCAGACGCATCAGACGATGGCGCTGCGCAAAGTCGATCCCGCTGACCTGCTCGCGCGGCAGGGCGACGGACTTGCCCAATACCTCCCCCGCCATCTGCTTCGAATCGATCGCCAGTTTCTCGACCCGCAGGCGCGACCCGCCCGCGAGCCGGACCCACACGCCGGGTTTGGCCCGCACCGGGTTCGCCAGGGCGAGCCGGGCCACGCGGTCCCACGTGAGCGTGAGCTTCTGATTCTGCTCGACGGTGATGTTCAGGCCGGTCGTCTGGACGGATTCGATGAACCCGCTGATGACATCGCCGTTGCGCAGCGTGACGCGGTCATTGGCGGACACGGGTCCGTTCGCCGCCGGCGGGGGCGCGGGGGTTGCCGTCGTCGACGCGGCGCCCGGGGCGGGGGCGGGAGGCGTTTCGATCTCGCTGACGTTCATTCGTGCGATGTCGTCGAGCTTAAAAGTCAGACGGCCCAGGTCGCTCGTGTCCCACTGAACCTTGCCCGCTTCGTCCACGCCGGCGAACTTGCCCCGGAAAAGATGCCCGTCATTGAGCATCAGGGCCGGGAACTCGGCGGCGTCCGCGGGGGCGGCTTCGTCGGTGAAGGACAGCGACACGAACTGAGCCGCGTCAGCTCGCTGAAGTTGCCGGTCGGCGTTGAAATAGGTCAGTTCTCCACCGGAAAGCCCCACGAATTTGATCGACTGCGCATGCAGATCGTCGCCGATGAGCGTCGCTGACTCGACCGCGCGGGCGGCGCCGCCGAACATCAACACCATCATCAGCACAGCCATCACCGGGTCGCGTAGCGACCCGGCTACCACATTTCGCAAGCGTCGCATCATGCGTGTCATCATCACTTCTGAAAAATCGGCAGATAGCGGTTGGGCATCTGAAGAATGATCAGCGCCATCGCGGTGCCGTAGCTTTTGCCCGCCTGTCCGTCCCAGTCGCCGGTCGTCGGGTTCTGCCGGTCGAGCAGTTCCGAGCGGATCGCCGGGAACCAATGCGACCAGTATTCGCCGCCCGCCATGTACATCGCCTGCACCGCGTAGTAGTGCCCGTAGAAATAGTGCGGCGTGTTGCGACCCTCGCCCGGCAGATTCTGCACAAGGTACTGCAAGCCACGGTCGATCGCCTGGTCCTGATAGATGCCCGCGTAGTACAGCGTCGCCACGCCCGCCGCCGATCGCGGAAACGCGCTGTTGCCGCTGTTGAGCATGTAGCGGAAGCCCCCGTCGGCGTTCTGGCAGCGGCGGACATAATCGACCGCCTGATCGATCGTCTCCTTGGGCACCTTGATGCCCGCATTGCGCGCGGCGCGCAGGCCCATCACCTGGCAGATCGTCACCGACACGTCCGCTTCGACCGGCACCGGCTGATAGCGCCAGCCGCCTTCCTTATTCTGCGAGCGCGTGATGAGTCGGACGGCCTTGATGAGCGCTTCGCGCGTGCGCGGGTCGTTGGTCATCCCGTACACTTCGCCCAGAAACAGTGTGGCGAATCCGTGCCCGTACATCGGGCCATGCGACGTGTCGGCCGCGATGAGCCCGTTGGGCTGTTGCGAGTCGAGCACGAAGCGGACCGCCGCCTCGACATTCGGCCCGTACTTGCCGCGACCGGGCAGATTGCCGTCGCTCATGAACGCCAGTCCCGCCAGTGCCGTGATCGCCACATTGCGCCCGTATTGCTCGGCGCCGAAGCTCCCGTCCGGCTGCTGCTGCGACGCGAGGAACACCAGGCCCTTTTGCACCGCTGCCTGAACCTGCGGCGTGATCTCCACGAAATCCGTCGGTGCGTTCGCCGCCCCGACCTCGCCCACGGGCGCCGCCGCTGGAGCCGCATCGTCGGCCGCCAGCGCCCGCAGCATCGCTGCATTCACGCCCACCGCGACGCACAACATCATGCCCACGGTTCGATTCATGTTCAGTTACCCTGCTCGCCGAGGCGGCGGTAATAGCGTTCGGTCATGTTGCGATACAACTGGCTGAACCGGTCTTCGAGTCCCTGAAGTAATTGATCGCGCAGGCGCGGCGGGAGATTGCCCCATTCCGACAGCTTCTCCGTCAGGGGTTCGTCGTTGAGCCGGCCGTTCTCGACCTGGCCGTGATCGAGCGTCGTGTCCTTGGCCGCCTCCTGCGAGTTGGCCTGTTGCTGCGACTGCTGTTGCTGCTGCTGGTTCTGCTGGCTGCCGGTGTCCTGCTGCTGATCCTTGGGCTTCTTCTTGCTCGACTGCTGCTGTTTGGATAGTTCGCTGATGAGCTGATCGAGTCGGGCGATGACGCGCTCCTGCGTGCGCTGCGTGTCGAGCCCGGTGTCGTGCGCATCGGCGATCTGCTCCCCGGCCTGACGCATGTCCGTCACCGCCAGCTTGAACGCATCGCCCGCACCCGCGTCCTCGCCGGGCACTTTGACATCGGGCATGATCGGCTTGTCACCTTCGGGCGCGGCCGACTTGGGCGCGTCGGGCTTGGCGGGCGCATCGGGCTTCGTCGGCACAGGGATGTTCAGAAGCTCATCGAGCGTCGGATCGGCGCCCCATGCGCTGACGCCGGCGGCGAGCGCGACGATCAACATGGGAAGGATGTTTTTCATTGCTGTGGCTCCGGCCCGCCGGGCGGGGCATTGCGGTTCTGCATGGCGCGGATCAGCCGTTCGCCCGTCTGGGCGAGATTGCTTTGCTGCTGACCGAGGTCCTGCACCATCAGCTTCCGGTCCGCATCGGGCAGCGGCGCGGGCGGCTGATCGATCATGCGCGTCATTTCGTGAATCTGCACCTGCCGCTGGCGCAGCAGCTTGACTTCCGCGATGGGCGGAATGAGCGGCTGTTTGCCCCCGCCTCCGCCGCCGCCCCCGTCGCCCTGCTGATCCGCGAATTCGTTGTCGGGTTTGGACGGCTTGAGCGCTTCGATCAAAGCTTCGAGCGACATGACGATCATGCGCTGGTCGATCACCACGCGCGCGTCCGCCTCCGAGCGACGAAGCTTCGTCGACGCATCGCCCGCCCAGTTGTCGATCTGCTCATGCACCGAGTTGTACACGATCGTGTTGCCCAGCTTGGTCTGAAGGTTCTTGAGCGTCACACGCAGGTCCGCCTGCCGATTGCCCAGGTTCATCGTCTCAGCCCGGAAGCGCCGGTCGCGGTCCGCCTCGGCGACGACGCTCAATGGCGTCGTCGCTTCCATGATCGCCTTCTGCTCCGCCAGGGCCGCCTGATATTCCTTGGCGAGCTTGGCGCGCTCCTCCTCGCTCATCTTCTTGTTCGCCTCATCCGCCAGTTTCTGCGCCAGCTTGAGCGCTTCGTCGAGCTTCGCCAGCGCATCGGTCTCCGCCTGCTCGACGGTCGGCTTGGACGGGCTCTTGGCGCGGAGCGCCTCGACCGCACCGCCCTGCGACTTGGCCGCCAGTTCGAGCAGGTCCGCCACCGGTCCCGCCGAGCGGTCCGTCGCGCGGGCCGTCTCAGCGACCGCCAGCGTGTTACGGCGCAGCGTGAGCATCGGGGCGTCGAGGTCCGCCAGCACCTCCGCCGCCTTGAGCCGATCAAGCTGTGCCTGCTGCTGCTCGCGCAGCTTGCGGATCGCCTCCACCAGTTCCAGCAGTTTCCGCTGGAGAATCTCCTGGCGGATCTGCTCGGCCCGGCCCAGGTCCTTGAGCATCTGATCGATCGTGTCCGACGCTGACGCCTGCTGCTGCTGCGACTGCGAGAGCTGGTTCTGCTTGGCCTGTTCCGACGCCTTGTCCATCTTCTCGTCGAGCTTCTGCTGAGTGGCCGTGTCGGCCGCCTGCTTCATCGCCTCCGCGTTGGCCTGATCCTCGGGTTTCTCCGACTGGCGACTGATCGCCGCGGCGGTCGAGCGCATCCGCTGCGTGAGCTGGCGCGCCTGCTCGGCGAGCTTGGCCTGATCCTCCGCCGCCTGATTGAGCGCGGCCTTCTGCTCATCGGTGAGCTGGTCCGCCGTCTTGCCAAGCGTCTGCGGCAGCATTTTGCGCACCTGATCCGCTAGCTGCTGCTGCTCCTGCTGGAGCTTCACGAGCTTCTGCTTCAGTTCATACGCATCGCGGCCCTGATCCAAAAGGTCCACGAGCTCCGCCAGTTCCTTCTCCGTCTTGTCCTGCTGGGCCCGCGCGTCCTTGAGCTGCTCGGCCGCCTTGGGGTCCGCGTTTTGTGCATCGCGCCCCGCCCGCTCGATCGCCTCCGTCGCCTTCCCGGCGCTGCTCTTGGCGTCCGAAAGCATCTTCTGAGCATCCGATGCGGTGCGATTGAGGTTCTCGTCCTTAAGCCGATTCATCGACATGCGATCCTGCAGCGCCTTGTTCGTCTGCGCCATCGCATCGATGCGCTCCACCAGATCCTTCTGCTGCTGGGCGGTCGAAGCGGACGGTTCGGATTCGATGAGCCGCTGCTGTGTGGCCTGAGCACGGATCGCCCGCTGGCGCAGCTCCGCAAGATCCGTCCGAAGCTGCCGCGTCAGTTCTTCTTCACTGATGAGGCGCAGGCGCCGCGGCGTCGATTCGACCGGGTCATGCCGCTGACCGTCGAGCAGGTAGTTGTCCTGCGCGATCGAAACGATCGAAAGCTCCTCACCGGCCTTGAGCCCCAGCGGCGTCAGGTCCAGCGTGACGCCCACCTGCGCCCGGCTCTTGGGCTCCGTCATCGACGCCAGTTCCTTGTCCGCCTCCTTACCGTGCCGCGCCACGAGCTTCATCGACGCGATCGCCACGTCGTCCGTCGCCTCCGCCATGAGCGGCACCGTCGCCGTCGCGAGCACCGACTCGTCGGCGGCGGGGTCCGTGATCGTCGTGCGCGGCGGATGGTCCGGGCGCACCTCGAAACGGAACACCCGCTGATCCTCATATCGCATACCGAACGCGTCGGCGAGATGGAACTGAAACTGCGTGACCTTCCGCAGCGTCCAGCTCAATTCAAATTCATACGACGCATCATCCGTCCACGTTGGCGCGTACACGAGCCGCATCGCTTCGTATGTTTCGTCATCGCCGATGAGCCCCGGGAACGTCGAAGCCGCCCACGCTTTAAGCTGATCCGCATCGGCTTCGGAGGGCAATTTCTGAATCGACCCGTCGATGACCATCTGCAAACGCACGCGCGATCCTTCCAGCGCTTCGAGCACGACGCTCGGCCGCGGCGGCGAGAGAAGGTCGTGCCGCTCCAGGGCGGCCTGACCCGAGGCGTAATCGGGCGGGTCGATCTGCACGACCGCACGGTGCACGTTCGGCGGCTCGATAAGCTGAATCGTCTGCGGGGCGCTCTGATCGTCGCCCGCCTCGAAATACAGCGTCACATGATCGGCCGTCGGCTGCGGCTCGATCGGGCGCAGGTACTGGCCGGCCATGGTCGCTTCGGTCTGCCGCGTCATCAGCGCCCGCTGCCACGGGATCGCGTCGGCGTTCTCGCCTTCGTGCGTGAACTTGTATACGACCCATGTGCGCAGATTGTCGTGATCTCCCTTGGTGACCCGGGCGGCGACGCGCAGCGGCGCATTGTTGGGCGCGACCTTCTGCGTCGTCATCGACTCGACGTGATACCGATTGGGCCAGGCGGCGTCGCCGAAGGGATTGGCCCATCGCCCAATCGCCGTGGAGACGGAATTGGGCGCGGCGATGGTGATGCCCGCCGACAGGCCCACGACGATCATGAAGATCAGCGTCGTGCGGATCAGGTGCACCGGATCAAGCAGGCGATTGACCTGTTTAGCGTCGAGGAGTCCGCGGGCGGACTCGGTGGTGGACGCGGCCAGCTCGCGCGCGACGGGGGAGTCCAGTTCGGCGGGGCTCTGCGTGGCGAAGGCGACGGCGGAGGCGAGTCGGCCGGCGGCTTCGGGGTAGAGGCGCTCAAGCCGCATCGCCAGCGCGGTGAGCTGCGGGTTGACGCGGGCGGAGCGGAGGATGCGCGTCATGACATGGCGCACGGCGAAGATCAGCCCGGCCACGACGATCACAAAGCGCAGCCATGCGGGCAGCCGCAGGGCGAAGTCGACGAGGCCCATGACGATGAGTGCGGCGAGGATGGTGTTCAACCATGCGGCGAGGCGCATGAGGATGAGCATCCGCCGCGCTCGCTTTCGGACGCGGTCGAGCTGTGTGATCAGCGGGATCAAAAAGCGTCCTTTCCGATGGGTGATTCTAGCAAGCCAGGGGTCGGGGGTCAGGGGTCGGGGATCAGGGATCAGCCGATCCCCAACCCCCGATCCCTGATCCCCGACTCACGCCAATCCGATCAATCGCCGGCCGATCCATTCGCCGCTGATGAGCAGCAGGACGAGGATGAACGCCAGCGGGCTGTTCCAGAGCGGTTCGCTGATGTCGGTCACGGTATGCCGGGCGTTGTTGGGCAGCAGGCGTTCCAGATCATCGACCTGCGAAGCCGCCAGCACGGTCCCGCCGGAGCGCTGAGCCAGCTCGCCCAGCAGGGCGTGATCGGCGGCGGGGTAGCGCAGCTCCGCGTCGGCCCGGTCGACCTGCACAATCTGCGTGAGCCCCAGGTCCGCCAGCGTCGGCTCCACCACGCGCAGCGCCATCCGACCGGCCGCCGGCGGGGTCCACAGGCCCTGATAATGCCCCTTGCGATCGGGCGAAGCGGTGAGCGTGATCCGCTGCGTCGGCGTCGAACCCGGCCGGGGCGCCGGGTCCTTTTCGCCCGCCACTTCCGTCACATCGACCGCGATCGTCGACGGCTGTTGCTCCAGCAGGGCCTGGTCGTTGATGTTCAGTTCCACCACGAGCGTATCCCCTGTCGCCGCGCGCCGGTGGGAGACGATCAGCGTCGCCCGATCATCCGAGCCCGAACCGGACTGAAGTCGTCCGCGGGCCAGCAGGCGAAGAAGCTGCATCCAGAACTGCTCGGGGTACAGGTCGCCGCGCCCGTAGCGCCAGCGCCAGATTTCGTCCGTCGCCACATACAGCGACTGTCCCGCGCCGAAGCGCATGCGCACGATCAACGGCTGATTGGAATTGGCGTCCACCGCCAGCGCCTCCGCCGCGGGCTTGAGCGATTCGATCGACTGCGCCCACTGAAGCACCGGCAAATTCTCCGGCCAGGTCGTGTCCGCATCCGGCCCCGAGAGCGACCGCAACCGCAACACCCCCAATGCCTCGGC
Organism: Planctomycetota bacterium; assembly: GCA_016125255.1. Classification (NCBI taxonomy): domain Bacteria; kingdom Pseudomonadati; phylum Planctomycetota; species Planctomycetota bacterium. Next base: position 72,543 of record WGMD01000017.1, read on the forward strand.
CATCGGCGTAGGCATCAACTTGATCGGCGTCGGCAACAAGGCGCTCGACATCGCCCCGCCCATCGGAAGCAGCGATGCCAGCGGACTGGTGGCATACGAACCGGGCGTGTCGTAAGCACCGCCGATCCACATGAGCCCCGCCCCGCGCACCGACACCTGCTGCTCGATGAGCCGCAGTTGATCGGCGCTGAAGAAACCAGCGGGCACGTCGCCGATGATGATCACGTCATACGGCTTCATCTCCTCTTCCGTCCGCGGAAGCCGCTTGAGCGGAATATTCCCCTCCTGCGCGAACGTCCGGTCAGCGGACAAGAGCATGATCGAACTGGACACGCTCGCTTCGCGCACCACCATGTTCTTGAGGTAGCGGTACTCCCATCGCGGATATCCCTCGACGTAGAGCAGGCGGATCGGCCGATCGACGAGCGTCAGCTCAAGGTTCTGCTGGTTGTTCTCGGTGATGAGTTCCGGCTCGCTCGTCGAAAGCTCGACGCGCCACGTCACCGCGCCGGCGGCCTTGGGCGTCGTCATGAGCTGCACCGGCTTGTCGTAACGCTCCACGGGCTTTTGATCGAGCACCTGGCCGGTCGTAGTGTCGACGAGCTTGACGATCGTGCCGGGCGGGGCGCGGTCGGTGGCGTCGGCGGATTCTCCGGTGCGCGTGATCGATACGCCGATCGGCACGGTGTCGTTGACGAACGCCCGGTCCGGCGCGTCCGTGCGGCCGATCGCAAGATCGAGCGGCGCCTTGGGCGCCCCCAGCGGCACGGCATACACCGGCACGCCCATCTGGCGCAGCATGCGCCAAGTATCCGGCCCGATCGGCTCGCTGGAGCGACCGTCGGACATGACCACCATCGCACTGATCGGTTTGCCCGCCGACCGACGCAGCGCTTCGAGAATCGCGCTGCGCAGGGCCGTCGACCGCCCGCCGGGCGCCTCGAGCTTGTCGGGCGACCCGAGCTCGACGAGCCGATCGGAGAACCCGAGCCAGTCGACATGATGCTGCTTGGCGAGCTTGTCCCAGAGCGGATCGTGCGAAGTGATGATCGACTGAAGCTGCTGCTGCCGCGAGGTGCGGTCCGCGGCGTTCTGTGCGTCAAAGACATCCTTGACCGACACGGACGCGCTGCGGTCCACGAGCATCAGCACGTGATCCTGCTCGATCTCCTCATCGGGCAGGACCAGCGACGGCTGGGCCAGCAGCACGATGATGAGCAGCAGCACAGCGGCGCGCACGGCGGCGAGCGTGATCCGCCCGCCGCGGCGACCGACCATGTACCGATAGCTCATCCCCGCGATGACCGCCGCCGCCGTGATGATCGCGACCCATGCCCACGACGGAATCGTATGCTGAAAACTGATGAGCAGATTCGGATTCGTCGGGTCCAGTTCCTTGAGCCCCAATAGCCACCGCAGCACGCCCCCGCCGGAGCCGGAAGCGGCGCGCGAGGACGCATCACCGCCATGCGCGGCGGCGAGAATCAACGGCAGATTGGCGAAACGCATCGTGGTCATCGTGGTTCAAATCACGGGCTTGTCGATAATACTGGTCACGTCGTGCGTGCGGTGTTTTGTGCTGGCGTGCGAAGCGTAGCGCGCCAGCACCATCTCGCCGATCGCCAGCGCGAGCACCGCCCAAAGCAGCGGCCAACTCAGGTCCGCCCGGTCCGCATCGATGCGCAGACTCGCCGACGGATCGGCGGCATGGATCATGTTCCATTCCCCCGCGGCCCCAAGGTACGAACGCAGGGCGGCGCGGTCGACGGCGAGCGTATTCCCCGCGTCCGGCCGCACGTTCACCACCAGCGCATCCGTCTCCGACCGATACACGCCCGGCAACAGAAGCGGGCGAATCGGCGTCACGCCTTCGCCGCCGGCGCTGTCCGTGTCCGAATCCTTGATGAGCATGACCTGCGTATCGCCCGGGCCGATGAGTTTCGTGACGTCGGCCCACGCCGGTCCGAGCCGCGGCTGATCGCCCGCTTCAAAATGGCCCGCCGGCTGGAGCTGATCGATCGCCGCGCGGATCACTTCGTGCACCAGCGGGACGAACAGCGGCTTGATCGGCAGGTTCGTCCAGTTCAGATCCACCGCCGTGCTCGTGAGCATCACGCGACCCCGCCCGCTGGCCGTGTCCGCCGCGATCATGATCGGCTGTCCGCCGGCTCCTTTGAGCAGCACGCTTGTCTGCGCGCCCAGCGACGCCGTTTCGATCGGCAGATGGCGATAGATTTCGACCGGCCGCAACAAGTCTTCAATGTCCGAGCGGAGCCGCACCAGTTCCTCCGCGATCTGCGTATCGGACGCGAGTCGCAGTGGTGGTTCGTCCTTGACCGCCTCAGCCCCGATCGACCAGTTCAGGCCCATCGTCTCGTTGAGTTTGGCGGGCCAGAGCGTCGGCGTGGGCGTCGGCGGGGCGATGATCCACGCCAGTCCGCCCGCCTTGGTCCATGTCCCGAGCGTGTCCCAGCCCGCATCGTCCAGCAGGTCCGGCCGCAGCACGAGCACGGCGTCCGTGTCGCGCAGAATCGTCCGATCCGCCCCCAGCGCCGCCGTGTCCGCATCCTTGACATGGATCGGCCAGCCAAGCTGATCCGCCACCGGCGCCAATGCCGTCGAAAGCCACTTGGCCGGGCTCAACCCCATGCTCGCCGTGCCGACGCGATCGAGGATGGTCACGCCCAGTTTCTGCCGCACGCGCACGATCGCACGCATGGTGTTGTCCGTGTCGAGCACATCGCTGCCCTCGGCCGCGGGTTCGAGCATCGCCTCGACTTCCGCCGTGCCGGGCGTCGCCAGCGGCGTGTCCATGTGCAGATCGGCGATGTTCTGACCCGCCGCCCATCGCACCTCGCGGCGCACCGGCGGCTGACCCGGGGCGCTGAGCCGCACGGTCGATACCGCCGGCCCGCCGGCGCTCTGCGTGAACCGGCGCACCTTGATCGACCAGCTCACCGGCGTCGCCCCCGTCGCGCCGCCCGCGATCACCACCTTCCGATCCGGCTCGATCGACTGAATCTGGATGTTGTCCGCGCCCGCCGCCGGCGTGTACATGAGCAGCTTCGCCTTCTCGCCCAGCCGCGAGATCTCCTTCGGCAGCGTCGACGACCCGGCCTCCAGCGGCACCGCCCCGGCGGAAAAGTCGCTCAAAAGCACCACATAGGTGGGCCTACCCGTCTGCTCCATCTCGTCAAGCGTCTGCTGCGCGAGCTGCAACGCTCCGCGCAGGTCCGCCGCGGCGGCGGTCGGCCCCAGCATGTCGATCTGCCGTCGCACCGCCATCGGGTCGCTCGTCGGCGGGGCGATGATCGCCGCCGCCGGTCGCGACGCCGTAATCAGCGCCACGCGATCCTGAGCCGTCAGTTCATCGAGCAGCTTCCCCGCCGCACCGCGCAGTTCGTCATACCGCGACTTGCCCGGCGACTCGGCCGCGGCGCTCGTGAGCGAATTGTCCAATACGATCACCACGACCCGCCCGCTCTTGGCCAGCCCCGCCATCGCGCCGAGGGCCGACCAGATCGGCCCCGCCAGCGCCAGCCCCAGCACCGCCAGAATCAGACACCGCATCAATAGAAGCAGAAGTTGCTCGAGCCGTGTGCGCATCCGGTGACGTTTGTACGCCGCCAGCACGAACCGCATCGCCGCCCACTCCACCGGCTTGCGCGGCCGGCGCGAGAGAATATGAATAATGATCGGCACCGACACCGCCGCCAACCCGGCAACCGCCAGCCCCGGCGCGATGAACGATGGCAGAACCTGTGCGAGAAAACAGAACATTATCCGTGGCTCATTCGATTAAAAGGCAAATGGAAAATGGCCATTGGAAAATGGAAAATCAGCGTCGTCGATTTTCCATTTCCCATTTTCCAATGGCCATTTTCCGTTTCAGTCATGCGTGGGTTTCAAGGTCGTTTCAATCGCGCCGCGCGGCGGGCCAGGAAGTGGCTCAGCGGCGGGCCGACGTCCTGCGTGGTGTCGATCAGTTCGTGGTCGTAGCGGTAGCGCCGGGCTTCTTCGCGCAGGGCGCGGATGTGCTGATGCAGTTCATCCAGGTACGCCTCGCGCAGCGCCTTGGGGTCCAGGTCCAGTTTGCCTTCGTTTTCCAGCCCGAGCAGCCGCTGCGGCGTGGCGAACGGAAACGTCAGTTCCGCATGATCGAGCGTCTGAAGCATCATCACGTCATGCCGCCGATAGTGCAGCCGGGCCAATCCCGCCCCGACATGCGCCGCATCGTCGAAAAAATCGCTCAAGATCACCACCAGCGTCCGGTGCGTGAGCTTCGAGATCACCTGCTCGAACACATGGCTCATCTGCGTCTGCGCCTCGACCGGCTGACCCGACAGCGCCTTGACGATCGTGCGCCACTGGCCCCGCGCATTGCTCGGCCGAACCACTTCCAGAAGCTTGTCCGCGAACACGATCAGCCCCGTGCGGTCCTGCTGTTGAAGCGCCAGGTAGCTCAGCGCCGCCGCGATGCTCGTGGCATGATCGAACTTGCGCCACTGCTGATTCCGCCGCCCCATCTTCGTCCCGTACCGCATCGACCCCGACGCATCGACGAGGAGCATCAGATCCAGGTTCGTTTCCTGCTGATACTGTTTGAGGTACAGCTTGTCCGTGCGCCCGAAGACCTTCCAGTCCAGATGCCGCAGATCATCGCCCGGCGTGTACGGCCGATGCTGGGCGAACTCGACGCTGTACCCGAAGTACGGCGAGCGGTGCATGCCCGTCATGAGCCCTTCGACGATGTGCCGCGCCCGAAGCTCGATGCCCTCCACCGCCGAAAGCGTCTGCGGATGAAGGTAGTCAATCGCGCTGTGCTGCACGTTGGGCGTCATGGATGGCTAAGTCTAGTCGCTTCCCGCCCGCAACGCACGTCGAGTCCCTATACTGACTTAACCTCATCAAACCGGAAGGAGACCCGATGCCCAAACTTACTGCCGACGAACTGCAAAAAGCCCTCGCCGACCTGACCGGGTGGAGCGTCGAAGGCGGCAAGCTCCGCCGCGTCTACAAGTTCAAGGACTTCTCCGAAGCGTTCGCCTTCATGACCCGCTGCGCCCTCGCCGCCGAGAAAATGAACCATCATCCCGACTGGTCCAACGTCTGGAACACCGTCACCGTCGACCTCATCACCCATGATGCCGGCGGCATCACGCAAAATGATGTGAAACTCGCACAGACAATGAACAAACTGGCCGGCGCATGAACGACCGACATGCCCCGCTTCCCCGTTTAGCCACGCCGCCCGCGGCGTGCTCTCACGGCATCCTTAAAAAGAATTTCGTCCCCGCATACTCGAGCTGCACGCGCTTGGGTTCGATCTTGAGCACCTTTACGCCGTCGACGCTGTCGCCCGGCTCCAGCGTCATGCCGTTGAGCAGCGCGAGCTGAATCGAATCCGAGCACGCAATGCCCCCCAGCTTCAGCAGCGGCCCGTTGGGAATCTCCACCGACTTGGCGTAATCCCGCCCTTCAATCAGTCCATTGCTCGGAGCCGCTTGCGGCTTCGCAATCTCCACCACCGGCGCTACCACCACCGGCGCAGGCGCTGTCGCTGCATCCGGCGCCGCCACCGGCGCAACGACCGGCGCTGCGGTCACCGCCGGCTCGACCGCCCGCGGCGCGGGCGCATTCGCCTCCGCCGCGCCCCCGGCCGGAATATCAATCAATGGCTTGATGAGCTGCGTCTTCTTCTGCACCGATTTCACCGGCTCATGAACCACCGTCTCCACGACCGGCGTCACCGGCGTCACCGGCGCGATCGGCGCGGCGGAAGCGATCGGCGTCTGCGCCCGCGCCTCCGCCGGGCGCGTCGCACGGTACACATACGCAATACCCGGCCAGGCGATCACGCCCAGCGCCGCCACGCCGCCGATGATCAGGTATTTGTTGATCCCGCCCGCAGCGCGACCGTAGCCGGCGTGTCCGCCGTAGGTCGTTCCGCCCGTGATCGCGCCGAAGTCGACTTCGCGGCTGACCTGGCGCATGCCCGATTCGATCTTGGCTTTCTTGAGCGCTTCGTTGACCAGACTCATGCCAGTTCCCCTTCGAGCGATGCGATGGCCCGGCGCACATGCGTATACCCCAGCTTCGGCGTCCCGGCGACGAACCCGCACAGAAGCGCCTTGTCGCACACCGCATTGATCAATCGCGGAATACCCTTGGAATAGCGGTAAATCTGAAGCTGCGCCCATGTACTGAAGCTCGGCAATCCGTTGCCGCCGCACACCGTGATGCGATGGCGGATGTACGCATTCATTTCCCGCCGCGTCAGCGGGCGCAGGTGATAACGCACCGTGATGCGCTGGCGAAGCTGCCGCAGGCGCGGCTCGTTGATCTTCTCGCGCAGCTCCGGCTGACCGATCAAGACGATCTGCAAAAGCTTGCGGTCATCGGTTTCGAGATTCGACAGGAGCCGCACCTGCTCCAGCAGTTCGAAGCTCAGGTCCTGGGCCTCGTCGATGATGAGCACGACTTCGTTGCCCTCGGCGACCTGCCTGAGGAGGAAGTCGTTGAGCGAATGAAGCATGTCGACGCGATTGGGTTTGGAGCGGGCGTATTCGATGCCGAACTCATCAAGGATCGCCTGAAGCAGTTGATTGCCGCTCATGCAGGGATTGAGAATGAGCGCGGTCTTGTAGTTGTCGCCGAGCTGTTCGAGCAGGGAGCGGCAGAGCGTGGTCTTGCCGGAGCCGACTTCGCCGGTGATCTGGATGAAGCCCTTGCGCTGCTGAATGCCGAACATGAGATGGCTGAACGCTTCGCGATGCTTGTCGGAGAAGAACAGGAAGCGCGGATCAGGCGTGATGTTGAACGGCGACTCGGTGAAGCCGTAAAACTGATTGTACAGGTCGGCCATGGCGTGCCTCCGTGTGTGCGGACCTCGCCCGCTGCCCATCACATCGGCACAATTCCCCAGCCGGTTTATCTGCTCCAGACGGAACAGACGGAAGCAGGGCGGCCCCATCGCCGGACCGCCGCCGCCTCATTTCACAGCGTAAATGACGGTGAGGATCATGAAGATGATGAACGCCACCAGCAGCGTCGTCTCGCCGAACCACATGATCTGATCCTTGGTCTCTTCAGTCATGGCCAACTCCTTGTGCCCAAGGCACGAAGCACAACCTTGATAGAAGCCCTATCGGAAGACATATTAGCGCCGTCTTAACTTTTTGCTATCTATTTGCTAGCCAAAGGTTAACAATTTATTTTGTTAATCTGCTTCACGTGACTCAATTGTCTTGCGCGTCGTGCGGCTGTGATAATGAAGACATGCGAACTTCATGCGGTCTGGTGCTGCTCATCGCGGGTGTGGTCGGCTTGTTGGCGCAAGCGGGGAGTGCGGCGGGGGCGCCGTATCCGCCGAGTCCGGTGGTGGCGTCGATGACATGGCACTGGGACACGCTCAAGACCGCCGCGCCCGGCAGCGACCTCTGGCCCGTCACATGGGCGGGGGATGACCACTTGTATGTCGCATGGGGCGACGGGGGCGGGTTCGGCGGCACGAACAACGACGGCCGCGTCGCCGCCGGATTCGCCCGCATCGATGGCGATCCCGAACACTTCACCGCAATCAACATCAACGGCGGACGCGACACCCAACACCCCGCCGACTTCCCCAAGGCCGGCAAAGTCGACAGTCTCATCGCCGTCGGCGATCAACTCTACGCATGGGTCAACATGCAGAATGGCAATTGGCCCGATGTGAACATGGCGCTGTATCAGTCCGGGGACCGCGGCGCGTCGTGGCGCGCCACACCCTGCGTCTTCCCCAAAGGTCAGCAGCTTCGCCCGATCCGTTTCATCAACTTCGGCCGCGCCAACGCCGGCGTCCCCGATGACCTGGCCGGCTATGTCTACATCTACGCCTACCGCGCGACGCGCGATGGCGAGGGCCGCGACGCCTATCTGCTGCGCGTCCCCACGGAGAAAATCACTGATCGGGCCGCGTATGAATTCTTCACGCAACTCGATGCGCAGGACGCGCCGCGGTGGTCACGCAACGTGGACGATGCCAAACCCGTCTTCACCGATCCGAACGGCCTGCGCATCGCCGGGGCCGTGTACCACCCGCAGCTTCGCCGCTTCCTTTTTTCGACCTATCACATCAGTCCCGGTCAGCTTGGCGTCTTCGATGCGCCGCGTCCATGGGGACCGTGGACCACGATCAGCTACCAGGACCGCTTCGGCGACATGGGCGACGGCGGCCACGGCCTCGTGCACGATTTCCCCCTGAAATGGATCAGCCCCGACGGCCGCACGCTATGGGCCGTCTTCAGCGTGTACGGCGACGGCGCGCAGCAGGGCGTCAAAGCTCACGATCGCTTCAATCTTGTCAAAGTCACGCTCGAACCGCGCGCCGCTGCCGGGCCGACTTCGACCTATTTCCCGCCGCCCGAATCGCAAAGCGGATGGCGAAAGCTCGCCACGCCCGACGATATCCGCCGCCTCGCCGGCATGGATCCGGCGAAGCTCGACGAATTGCGTGACTGGCTCATCCAGTCGGACCAGCGAAAGTTCGCGGCCGTGGTGATTCGACATGGTTACATCGCCCTCGAAGTCGAGCGCGATCACAGCAGCGTCAGCGACACCGGCAACATCAAGTCATGCGCGAAGGCGATCTGCGCGACGGTGCTCGCCATCGCCTCGGAGGAAAGTCAGCGGGGCAGGACGCCGCGGCGCATGACGTTTGAAGACCCGGCGTTTGATTTCATCCCGTGGGCGCAACCTCTGAGCGATCCGCGCAAGAAGGCGATCACGGTGGGGCAACTGCTCAATCACACATCGGGTATCGCCCCCGAATCGAGCGGCGCGGGCAACAACGGCCCGTGGGAATACATCATGGGGCACACCGGCGACCCGAAGACCGCGAAGCTCGCCTTCGATCCCGGCACGAACCTCGACTATTCGACGCAGGCACTCTATCACGCATCGCTCGTCTGCGAGACGGTGACTGGCATGCCATATGACCAATTCGCGCGGAAGCAGTTGCTCGAGCCCCTAGGAATCAGTCATGCATGGTTCGAGTATTTCAACGGCGGAGAAGGCATCGGGCGTCACCCGTCGCATGCCATCGGCCTGTCCGCGCGGGACATGGCGCGCATCGGGTACTGCATGGCGCAACGCGGGAAATGGGGCGAGCGGCAGGTGATTCCATCGTGGTTTATCGACATGGCCGCCCAGCCGACGCACAACCTCACCGGCAAAAAAAGCTTCGACCGTGACGCCCGCTCGTTCTCCGCCGGGTGGGAACTGCCCGCCAATCTCAGTGACGCCCGCGGCAAAGAAATCCCCGCCGACGCCCGCTTCAAACCGGGGTCCGGCGGGCAGCTTATCGCCTTCGTCCCGAGTCTCGACCTCGTCGTCGTCCGGCAAACCGGCTCCAGCGGATCGTGGGAATTCGAGGATTACCTCCGCCGGGCGTGTGCGGCCGTGCTCACTCCGCCTTGATCTGAATATGACGATACTCCATCGTCCCCCGATCCCCCTCCAAACCGATCGGCCCCGTCGGCGGAAGCTTCAGCGCGTCCTCCAGCACCTCCCCATTGCATGTGCAGTGCGCCACCCCGTCCTTGACCACCACCTCAATCAAATTCCATTCCTGCGGCTTGTACTTCTTAAGCTCCTTGTACGGCCCGGCGACAAGGTAATCGCGACATTGCAACTGCGGCTTCCGCAGGAAGATCCCGCTGTCGGCATTGACGGACGCCCGGAACTCGAGCTTGAGCGTGAAGTCCTTGGGGAACTCTTCGACCGTGTAAATCTGCCCCGTCAGATGGTCGTTTTCATCGGGGAATTGGATGACGAACACGCCGTCTTTGACGAAGTATCGCCCATCGCTCGACACCGTTTTGCCGTCGAAGTTTTCGGTGACGTCGCCGGGCTTGGGGTCCTCGCGTTTGGGTTTGACGCGGAAGCACCAGCCGCTCAGATCATGACCATTGAACAAACTGCGGAAGCCCGGCTCCGGCTGCCACTCGTCCGCCCCGATGGCCAGCGGGCTGAGTGCAAGAAGCATGACGACGCTGATGATCAGACGCAAGGGATGCATGTTCGACCCGCCTGTGAGTTGGCCCAACCGGACCCCGCGCCGGACGCTCCGCCGCGGACGCCGCTCATTGTACCGAACGCCCCCGCGCACCGCCGCGCACCAGCGCACGTCCCATCGCGTTTTCGACCGCTCCCCGTCCTCCCGCCGTTTTGAGCGTCCCATTCGCGATTTTCGCCCCTCCCAACCCCTCCTTCGGCGCGCACGGGCGCGCCCGTGCGCACCGGCGCGGAGCCAAACGACGCGCCCCTGCGCGCCGAATATGAACTTACATCAACGCGTGCGCATCACCGCGCCTGATCGGTCATCCCGGTGCGCCTTTTGCGCCGCCTCCATGCGCCCGCACGCCCCGTTCCCGCCCGCGCTGCCGTGCCGACGCCGCTGAAATTCCCGCGCTCTTGGCGGACTCCGCCTTCTCCGAGCCGGGCCGCCCCCGGCCCGGTTCTTCCATCCCCCCGCAGCCCCAAGCCCCCGACCCCCGGGTCGGGGGCGGCCCGGCTCGGATGAAAAACGCGAATCCGTCAAATCCGCTGTCGTTCGATATACTCGTACACATTCTCAAAATACGTCGGATCCCACACCCACTTGATCGACCCGCACTCCGCCCACCAGCTCGCCCCCGCCGCCCGCGGCCATCGCTTCGACAGCTCCACGCCCAACCGCCGCTTGAGCAAGGTCCGAATCGTCTTCGCGCCCTTGACGTCGATCGCCGCTTCGTTTGACCGAACCAGCACGTGAACATGATCCCCGCGCGCCGCGCCGATCATGCAGGCGCATCGCGTCTGAGCGCACACATCGATGAGCATCGCCTGCGCCACCCGGCGCTGTGCCGTACTCAACACCACCGGTGCATGCCGCAGCAGGCGCGCTTCCTCAAGCCGCCACTGATCGTCCCGCCCGACAATCGGCTCGCCCGGCGCGTTCATCGCGCGGCACACCGTCCCCCGCTCATCGCCGTGCAGACGCATCCCGTACGTGCCCCATGTGATGTGCAGCCCCAGCGGATCGGACATGCGCCCCATCATACAAATCCCCCGCCTTCTCCGAGCCGGCCCGCCCCCGGGCCGGTTCTTTTTTCTTCTTCCTGCTCTTACCCCGACCCCGCAAACCCCGGCCCGAGGGCGGGCCGGCTCTGACAAGACAAAAAACCCACCCCGCCCCCTCCGCCTTTCGCAACCGTGCCTATCCGAGCCGGGCCGCCCCCGGCCCGGCCTTCCCCTCAAACCGCGTACGTGAAATCCCCGAATCGAAGTCATTTTTTCGTAGGGTGCATCAAGCGCAGCGGACCCGCCACGATGTGCGAAGGCGCGTTCGATCTTCATTCAATCATTCGTCGCGCCGGCGAGGCCTTTGGAAATCCGCTCTCACATTCATCGGCCGCTTCCTCGCCTCGCGTGGCGGGTCCGCTGCGCTCGACCCACCCTACCTCGCTACACCGGAGCCGGACCTACGTCACTGTGCGCACTCTACGCCGCTACCTCGTTAGTACCGTGTGCATTGCTATTGCGTGCAAAAGGATCACGAAGCCGCCGAAGATTGGTATCGCGAGAATTCCTTTCGATTCGCTGGCGTGATCGAATGCAAACGTTGAAACGCAGAGGTACAACCCGCCGGCGATACAGATTGGTGACATAAAAAGGACGACGAGAAATTCACCAAAGGCGGCATAATTCTCGCCGGTGGCCTTGTGGAGGTCGTGATAAACCTGCGGCGCTTCCGCGAGGTACCACAGCGCCATAATGACCTCAAACCATATGCAGACTTTTATTCGGGCCGGTATCTTCATGTTGTCGAATCCGTACGTCATGCAAGCACCAAAGGGCGCTTCATATTGATCGCCTAAGAAAAACGGCCGAACAGTTTTCGCCGTTCGGCCGTGTGAGTTTCAAAATATCCTGGAATCAGTCATGGATTTAGTAGTCCATGTCCTCCATGCCTGCACCGGCCTTGGCGCCCTTCTTTTCCTTGATTTCGGAGATGAGGGCGTCGGTGGTCAGGAGGAGGCCGGCGATGGACGCGGCGTTTTGCAAGGCGGTGCGTTCGACCTTGGTGGGGACGAGGACGCCGAATTTGATCATGTCGCCGTATTCGGCGGTCAGGGCGTTGTAGCCGAAGTTGTTGTCGTTGGACTCTTCGACTTTCTGGGCGACGACGGAGCCGTCGAGGCCGGCGTTTTCGGCGATCTGCTTGATGGGGGCGGCGACGGCACGGAAGATGATGTCGGCGCCGATCTTTTCATCGCCTTCGAGGGACTTGCGGAGCTTGTCGAGGGCCTTGCGGGCACGCAGGACGGCGACGCCGCCGCCGGGGAGGATGCCTTCTTCGACGGCAGCGCGGCAGGCATGAACCGCGTCTTCGACGCGGCCCTTCTTTTCCTTCATCTCGGACTCGGTCGCAGCGCCGACGTGAATCTGCGCGACGCCGCCGGCGAGCTTGGCGAGGCGCTCCTGGAGCTTCTCGCGGTCGTAGTCGGAGGTGGTGATGTCCATCTCGCGCTTGATGGCGTCGATGCGGCCCTTGATGTCGGAGGACTTGCCGGCGCCTTCGATGATGGTGGTGGCTTCCTTCTCGATCGTCACCTTCTTGGCGCGGCCGAGCTGGTTGAGTTCGAGCTTCTCGAGGTCGACGCCGAGCTCTTCCATGATGGCCTGGCCGCCGGTCAGGGTGGCGATGTCCTGAAGCATGGCCTTGCGGCGGTCGCCGAACCCGGGGGCTTTGACGGCGACGACCTTCAGGATGCCGCGGAGCTTATTGATGACGAGGGTGGCGAGGGCTTCGCCGTCGATGTCTTCAGCGATGATGAGCAGGGCTTTGCCCGACTCGGCGACCTTGCCGAGGATCGGCAGGAGGTCCTTGGCGCTGGAGAATTTCTTCTCGTTGATGAGGACGTAGGCGTCTTCAAGCTCAGCGGTCATGTTCGCGACATTGGTCACGAAATGAGGCGAGAGGTAGCCCTTGTCGAACTGCATGCCTTCGACGAGTTCGACGTGGGTGTCGAGGGTCGAGCCCTCTTCGACGGTGATGACGCCGTCTTTGCCGACCTTGTCCATGGCTTCGGCGATGATGGAGCCGATGGTGGTGTCATGGTTGGCGGAGCAGGTTCCGACCTGTGCGATTTCCTTGGTGGTCGAGACCTTCTTGGAGAGTTTGAGGAGCTCATCGGACATGGAGCCGACGGCTTTCTCGATGCCGCGCTTGATGGCGTTGGCGTTAGCGCCGGCGGTGACGTTCTTGAGTCCTTCTTCGTAGATGGCTTCGGCGTAGATCGTCGCGGTGGTGGTTCCGTCGCCGGCGGTGGTGGAGGTCTTGGAGGCGACTTCCTTCACCATTTGGGCGCCCATGTTTTCATAGGGGTCTTCGAGTTCGACCTCGTTGGCGACGGTGACGCCGTCCTTGGTGACGGTGGGGGAGCCGAAGGATTTTTCGAGGACGACGACGCGGCCGGAGGGGCCGAGCGTGACCTTGACGGCGTGAGCGAGTTTCTTGACGCCGCGGCGGATTGCCTCGCGTGCGTCGGAGTCGAAGACGATTTTCTTGGCAGCCATGATGTGGGGTCCTTGTTGAGTGTGTGTACGTGTTTGGGTGAATGGTCAGCGGAGCGCGGGGCGTTGCCCCGCCGCTAAACGGGGGGGAGTGTTACTCGACGATGGCGAGGATGTCGTCTTCGTTGACGATGAGCATTTCGTCGGAGCCGACTTTGATTTCGGTGCCGCCCCATTTATTGAGCAGGACGGTGTCGCCCTTTTTGACTTGCAGCGAGTTGCGTTTGCCGGTCTTTTCGTTGACGGCGCCTTCGCCGACTTCCAGGACCTTGGCCTGCTGGGGCTTTTCGGCGGCGGACTCGGGGAGGTAGAGGCCGGAGGAGGTCTTGGTTTCGGCTTCCTTGCGCTTGACAAGAATGCGGTCGCCGAGGGGCTTGATCTTCATGGGGGGTTGCTCCGAGAAAAAGAGGGTGATGTTTATGAGGAGGCGGGCCACTGGCCGCCGTAGTGACGTTCGAGGAGACGACGCAGGACATCGAGGACCTGTTCGAGTTCGACGGGCTGATCGAGGACGCTGAAGGCGTCGAGCTTCAGGGCATCGGAGAGCAGTCGATTGTCGGTGCGGCGATCGAAGATGCGTCCGCGGACGAGGACGGCGGGGGGCGTGGGGCGAAGGCGCTGAATCACGCGCAGGAGTTTGAGCCCGCCGGGGTCGCGCGGCTGACCGGCGTCGATGACGGCGGCATGGATGGGCTGACGCTCGATGAGCACCGCGGCCTCGTTGGGGTCCGACACGACAATCGACCGCACGCCCTGCGGCGCCAGCAGCCGGGGCAACTGCGTCGCCCAGTTCTGCTCGCTGACGCTCATCAGCACGTTGAGCCGATTCTCGGATGGATCGCGGACCGCAAGCATGAATGCTCCTTAACGTCAAAGAAAGGGGGCAAACGGCGTGCGCGGAGGAGGGGAATGTGCGAAGGCGCAAGCGGCTGTATCAGCACGGGTTGCGCCATTCATGCGTGAACAGCATTTCCGCAGGTGTCTGCCATGTCGGACCGAAGCGGGTCGCCGCCTGCCATGCTGACAGCCGCCGCCGAAAGCTGAGGGATGGCCATCCCTCAGCGTTCCCCTCTTCCCGTCCCCCTCCCCGATCCCCTTCCCGCAAGCCCTTTCCCCCCTCCCCGTGCTGTGATAAAGTGAGACTTTCGACCCTTTTACGCAGGATTTTGCCATGACCACCGCGCTCAACGATCCGTTCAAGGCCGTCTCGAAGCTCAAAACGCTCGGCGGCGAAGTCAGCTATTTCGATCTGAAGAAACTCGCCGCCGCGGGGATCAAGGAGGTCGATTCCCTCCCCGTCTCGATCAAGGTGCTCCTCGAAGCGGCGCTGCGAAACGTCGATGACTTCATCGTCTCGGCGGACGATGTGAAGAAAGTCGCGGCTTGGAATGCGAAAGATCCCGGGGCGGTGGAGATTCCCTTCATGCCCGGCCGCGTCGTGCTTCAGGATTTCACGGGCGTCCCCGCCGTCGTCGATCTGGCGGCCCTGCGCGACGGGTGCAAGCGGCTCGGGGGCGACGTGACGAAGATCAATCCGCTCGTGCCTTGCGACCTCGTCATCGATCACAGCGTGCAGGTCGATCACTTTGCGCGCGAAGATGCGCTCGAGTTGAATCTGCTCGTCGAGTTCGAACGCAATCGCGAGCGATACGAGTTTCTCAAATGGGGCCAGCAGGCGTTTAAGAATTTCCGCGCGGTTCCGCCGGGCATCGGCATCGTCCATCAGGTCAATCTCGAATACCTCGCCAGCGTCGTCATGACCAAAGACGGCGTGGCGTATCCTGATTCGCTCGTCGGCACCGATTCGCACACGACCATGATCAACGGGCTGGGCGTCGTCGGATGGGGCGTCGGCGGCATCGAGGCCGAAGCCGTCATGCTCGGCCAGCCCATCTACATGCTCCTGCCCAAAGTCGTCGGCTTCCGCCTGACCGGCAAACTCCCCGAAGGCGCGACCGCCACCGACCTGGTCCTCCGCGTTACCGAAATGCTCCGCAAAGTCGGCGTCGTCGAAACATTCGTCGAATTCTTCGGCGAAGGCACGGCTCAGCTTCCCTTGCCCGACCGCGCGACGATCGCCAACATGGCCCCCGAATATGGCGCGACCATGGGTTTCTTCCCCGTCGATCATGTCACGCTCGACTACATGAAGATGACCGGCCGCAGCGCCGAGACGATCGACCTTGTTGAGAAATATGCCAAGGCGCAGGGCATGTGGCTCGATCCGAAAAACGAGCCGCGTTTCACGCAGATTGTCGAGCTGGATTTGTCGACGGTCGTCCCGTCCCTCGCCGGCCCGAAGCGCCCGCAGGATCGCATCGCGCTGACGGCCATGAAGACCCAGTGGGAATACGACCTGACCAACACGTTCGGCAAGGCGAACCACACGCACGATTCGACCGGCACTTCCATGATGGCCGAGGGCGCCATGCTCGAGGACGCCGCGCAGGCCGCCGTCGCCACCGAGCCCGCCGACCCGGGGGAATACGGCGTCCCCGTCTCGTACAACGGCAAGTCGTTCAAGCTCAAGCACGGCGCCGTCGTCATCGCCGCCATTACGTCATGCACGAATACGTCCAACCCGAGCGTCCTCGTCGCCGCGGGTCTGCTCGCCAAGGCGGCGGTCGAGAAGGGGTTGACGGTGAAGCCGTGGGTCAAGACTTCGCTCGCCCCCGGGAGCCGCGTCGTCACGGATTACCTCGCCGATGCGAAGCTCGACACGTATCTCGACAAGATCGGTTTCAACACCGTCGGCTACGGCTGCACGACCTGCATCGGGAACTCCGGCCCCCTCCCCGACGAAATAGCGAAAGCCGTCGAAACCGGTGACCTCGTCGTCGCCTCCGTCCTCTCCGGTAATCGCAACTTCGAGGGCCGCATCAATCCGCATGTGAAGGCGAATTATCTCGCGTCGCCCCCGCTCGTCGTCGCCTACGCCCTTGCCGGCTCGACCGACATCGACCTGACCACAGAGCCCCTCGGTCAAGGCAAAAACGGCCCCGTCTACCTCAAAGACATCTGGCCCACGAGTGACCTGATCCGCAAAACCGTCGCGTCATGCGTCAAGCCCGAGCAGTTCGCCGCCCGCTACGGTGCGGATGTTAACAAGGGTCCGGCGCAGTGGCAGAAAATCGACGCGCCGACGGGTGATCTCTACAAGTGGAAAGATTCGTCCACGTACATTCAGCACCCGCCGTTCTTCGCCGACATGACGCAGGACGTGAAACCGATCGCGACGATCACCGGCGCCCGCTGCCTCGCCATGCTCGGCGACTCCGTCACGACCGATCACATCTCCCCCGCCGGTGCGATCAAGGCCGACACCCCCGCCGGCAAATACCTCATCGCGCACGGCGTCGAAAAGAAGGACTTCAACAGCTACGGCTCCCGCCGCGGCAACGACCGCGTCATGACCCGCGGCACCTTCGCCAACATCCGCGTCCGCAACCAACTCGCCCCCGGCACCGAAGGCGGCTACACCACCGACTTCACCACCGGCAAAGTCGCCTTCATCTACGACGCCTCCGTCAACTACAAAAACGCCGGCACCCCGCTGATCGTCCTCGCCGGCAAAGACTACGGCATGGGCTCATCCCGCGACTGGGCCGCCAAGGGCACCTACCTCCTCGGCGTCAAAGCCGTCATCGCCGAATCCTACGAACGCATCCACCGCTCCAACCTCGTCGGCATGGGCGTCCTCCCGCTGGTCTACAACAAAGGCGAAAGCGCCAAAACGCTGGGCCTCACCGGCCGCGAGACGTTCAACATCGCCATCGACGACCACGTCAAACCCGGCCAGCAAATCAAAGTTACCGCCACCGACGAATCCGGCAAGAAGACCGAGTTCACAACCTTGTGCCGCATCGACACCCCCGTCGAAGTCGCCTACTACCGCAACGGCGGCATTCTGCATACGGTGCTGAGGAAGATTGCTAAAAGTTGACATCTTGCAGACCGCAAATGGCTAGTGAGCGCGCTTGCGAATAAATACTGTCGAAATTACAGGGTCAATCCTTGGTGACAAACACGTTGATTAGCTGTTTACGATGAAGATCGTAACGCGCGCAATACAAACGGCTTGAATTTGCGGATTACATTGCCCGGGTGCGTCTATGATTGGCAACGACGATGTGCGATTTGTTCGCGTCAGCTTTGAGAACTTCAAGGCGCTCAAACAGTATTCCGTTGATTTAGGCCGAATGAATATCATGGTTGGGCCTAACAACTGTGGCAAATCTACAATTCTCAGCGCCTTTCGGACATTACATATAGCCTTAAGAAGAGCGAGAGCTAAATCATCTGAAGTACTCAATATAGATGGAACGCCGACACGTTGCTATCGATTGAGTGATGACACTGTTCCAATATCGCTCGAAAATGTACATACTGATTATGTTGATGCGCCATCGAGAGTAACGTTTTTTCTGAGCAACTCGGCAAAGTTGGAGTTGCTATTTTCAAAAGACGGGAAATGCACACTAATTCCTAGGGTCGAAGGTCAGTTGATCAAGACGCCGACCTCATTTCGAAATGCATTTCCCGTGGACCTCGCTATAGTACCAGTTCTAGGGCCAGTTGAGCATAACGAGCCAATTGTCAACGAACAAACGATCGCGTCAGGTCTATCGACTCATCGCGCATCTCGACATTTCCGCAACTATTGGTTTTTTAATAGCGACGGCTTTGAAGAATTCTCCGATCTTGTGAGCAAAACTTGGCCAGGGATGAGCATCCAACGGCCACAACGACCGGACGCGCTATCGCAGTATCTGACAATGTTTTGCCAAGAAGATCGCATAGATCGTGAAATCTATTGGTCAGGCTTTGGATTTCAGGTATGGTGTCAGTTGCTCACGCACATTTCTCGGGCCAAGGCGGCGACTGCACTCGTAGTGGACGAGCCGGAAATCTATTTACACCCCGACGTTCAAAGGCAGCTATTAGGTATATTGCGAAGCGCTGGTCCAGATATAATGCTTGCCACGCACTCTACGGAAATCATAGCTGATGCAGAGCCATCAGAAATCTTACTAGTTGACAAACGGCAATCAAATGCAAGGCGACTCAAAGACTTTAACGATGTGCAGGGCGCGCTCGAAGCCGTAGGATCAGTACAAAACATAGTTTTGGCTAATCTCTCGCGTACCCGTCGTGCGCTTTATATTGAGGGGAGTAATGACTACAAATTAATTCGAAGATTTGCAGCAAAAATCGGACTCGATGAATTAGCATCAGGTGTGGGAATTACTCCAGTTGAGTCTGGCGGCTTTTCAAGTTGGGAAACGCTTCAGAAGCTGGCACGCGGATTTGAACAGACACTGGGAACAAACTTGCGTCTCGCTGCTGTCTACGATCGCGATTACTATTGTGATGAGCAAATTTCGAGTATTGAGAAGTCGCTAAACGCGAGCATTGCTTTTGGGTATTTTCACAAGCGGAAGGAAATTGAAAATTATTTACTCGAGCCTGAGGTTCTTCAGCGGGCAATAGACCGACTATTGAAAGAGCGAGCATCTCGTAACGGCTCGGAACCAGGAACATGTGACGTTCGACAATTGTTGAGTGAGATTACAGATCCGATGCAGAATCATGTATGTGCGCAGTATGTTGCTCGCAGATGCGAGTACATGAAGCATTGTGGCGAAGACATGGCCACTATGACGGCGCGCGCGATGGAATGGTTTACGACTAGATGGAGCGATTTGGACGCTCGATTAGAGATTGTGCCGGGTAAAGAGGTACTCCGCCAATTACGATCGATAATTGCTGGCCGTCATCGCGTATCGATGACCGATGCTCGCATCCTTGAATCATTTCATCGGGGGGACGTCGCGACGGATCTTGAGAGTTGTCTTCGATCGATTGATCTGTTCCGAAAGAGCTGATGATAGCGAGGTAGCGTGCGTCCGCTGCGCTTGACCCACCGTACGAAAATGCATTTCGGTGTCTTGGGGTTTTGTTTGTGGGGTGAGTGGGGTTGAGGCGACAAAGCGGGAGGCACCGGCCCGGGGGCGGGCCGGCTCGGATGAGGCGGGGGGTGGGGGTGTCTTCTTATTGCGGGGGGAGTCAGAGCCGGGCTGCCCTCAGCCCGGGGTATTGAGCGTGGTGGGTTTTTTGACCTGATGCAAAAACGTGGGGGAGCTGACGCGGGCGTTCGTGCTCATGCTCGCCTTCGCTTCTGGGCATCGGACTTATTGATGCGGAGAGAAGCGGTTACGAATGGCGAGCATGAGCACGAGACGACGGAGGGCGGCGGGTCAGAAGTTCGTATTTGCACGACGGACACGACGTAACGGAGCGTGCCTGTGATTTTGGTCCATGGTTGAATCGTCCTGGTCGGGACGAATTCTGATTCACGATCATGTGTCGTTAACGACACTTGCTTCAGTCTGCCCGCAGGTGATGGTGCCGCCGGAATACTTGCAGTAGTTGCCCGTCGGTGGCGGGTCTGTTCCCGGCGAGGGCAATTTGAAAGCTGCGACCACCGCGCAGGGTGAACTCATATTTCGAAGATTCAACGTCCAGTTGACGACGTTCCCGCTGCCATCCTTTTCCGGATTCAGGATGCACGCGTAAAAATTGTTCGGAGATGCGGGATCTTTGTTGTATGTTTCGTTGTCCTCTTGAAGGATCAGACGTTGTGTCGGAGCGGGCGAGCAACTGCTGCCGTTCACCTTGACGATCGTCACCAGAAGGTAATAGGGATATGACATTTGCAGCGCCACTTACGCGAGTGTGTTGAGATGAATCCGTCCGAGGGACTGCTGTGTCGCAGGTTCATACAGTAAAACCGGATTGAACTTGCGCCTTGGCCAATATATTTTTTCTTATTGATGAGTCCGCCATTTGTATTTCTGGCCGAGGGGCCCCACGTTGCCACGTGGGGCTCACTTGATCAAAAGCGGTGCAATATTAGGGGAGCCCCGCGTGGGAACGCGGGGCTGGTTTTACGACTGCGGGGGGGTGAGCGTGGTGGGCTTTTTGACCTGATGCAAAAACGTCGGGGAGCTGACGCGGCGGGCGAGTTCGGGGTAGGTGATTTGGCCGGACTCGTAGAGTTCCTTGAGGCGGGCGTCCATGGTGATCATGCCTTCGGCGCGGCTGGACTCGATGATGGAGCGGGTCTGGTGGGTCTTGGCTTCGCGGATGTGGGCGGCGACGGCGTGGTTCTTGATGAGGACTTCGGTGGCGAGGAGGCGTCCCTTGCCGGAGGCGCGGGGGATGAGCTGCTGCGCGACGATGGCGAGGAGGGCGAAAGACAATTGCGTGCGGATTTGTTCTTGTTGGTGCGGGGGGAAGACGTCGACGATGCGGTCGATGGCCTGGATGGCGTCGTTGGTATGGAGGGTTGCGATGACGAGGTGGCCGGTCTCGGCGGCGGTGAGTGCGGCGGCGATGGTTTCGGGGTCGCGCATTTCGCCGACGAGGATGACATCGGGGTCCTGACGGAGGACGTACTTGAGTGCGTTGGAGAAGCTGAGCGTGTCGGCGTAGACCTCGCGTTGATCGACGATGGAGCGTTTGTTTTCGTGGACGAATTCGATGGGGTCTTCGCAGGTGACGATGTGGCAGCGTCGGGTTTCATTGATGAGGTCGACCATGGCGGCGCAGGTGGTGGATTTGCCGGAGCCGGTCGGGCCGGTGAGGAGGATCAGGCCGTGCGTGCGGAGGGTGAGATTGCCCATGACGGGCGGGAGTCCGAGCTGGGTGAGGTTCGGGACGGAGCGGGGGATGAGACGAAACGCCCCGGCGACGGTTCCCTTCTGATAGTACACGTTGGCGCGGAAGCGGAGATGACCGGACACGGCGAGGGAGAAGTCCAGCTCGCGCTGGCGCTCGAAGTGTTCCTGCTGCGTTTCGCTCAGGAGCGACCAGATCAGGGCGCGGGTCTGCTCGGGGGCGAGGGGCTTGTTGAGGACGGGATGGAGATCGCCATCGACGCGAATGATGGGCGGTGAGCCGGCGGTGATGAGCAGATCGGAGGCGCCGGATTTTGCGGCGTGGTCGAAGAGCGCTTTCATGCTCAGTGGTTGGGATTCGGGAACGGGGGAGGAAGAAGGCGAAGGGGAGTTGGGGGCGGTGGTCATGAAGGCAGTATAGCGGAGGGTTTGGGGCGGGCGGTGTAGGACGAGGCCCGACCCGTTGAAGCGGGCGGGGCCGGGGGAGCGGGGAGGGGGCAGGTGGTTTGGAAGAGGCGCTCGGCCTGATCAGGCGGGAGGGGGCGGGAGAGGTGATAGCCCTGTGCGAAGTTGCAGGTGAGGGCCTGGAGCATGGAGAGTTGGTCGGCGGTTTCGACGCCTTCGGCGACGACCTGCATGTGCAGATTGTGCGCGAGGGCCATGATGGCGTGAACGATGGCGGAGTAGTGCTTGTTCCTGGGCGACTCGCGGGAGATGAAACTGCGGTCGATTTTCAGGACGTCGAGGGGGAGTCGGTGAAGGCAATGAAGGGAGGAGTGCCCGGTGCCGAAGTCGTCCATGGCGAGCTGGACGCCGAGGGATTTGAGGTCGGTGAGGACGCGGGACATGTGATCCATGTCGGTCATGACGACGGACTCGGTGACTTCGATGCGGAGGGCGCCGGGGGGGAGTTCGGACTCGGCGATCGCGTCGCGGACGGTGTCGAGGAGGGTTGGGTCAAAGAGTTGATGCCGCGAGAGGTTGACGCCGATGGTGCAGTGTTGCATGTTGGGGTGTGCATTGCGCCAGGCGCGCCACTGGCGTGCGGCGGTCTGGATGACCCATCGGCCGATGTCGGGGATGAGTCCCAGCTCCTCGGCGAGTGTGATGAACTGATCGGGCATGATCAGTCCGCGCGTCGGATGGGGCCAGCGGATCAGCGCTTCGAAGCCGGCGAGCTTGCCGTCATCGAGCGCGACGATCGGTTCGTAGTAAAGCTCGAACGCGCAGTCGGCGACGGCCTGCCGCAGCTCGCGCTCGAGAGCGAGGCGGTCGACGATGGCCTGGTGCATGGCTTCATCGAAGATGACGAAGCGGGCTTTGCCGTCGGACTTGGCCTGGTACATGGCGGTGTCGGCGTCGCGGAGCATTTCGTCGGCCTGCGTGTATCGGGGATCGAAGAGGACGATGCCGATGCTGGCGGTGGAGACGACTTCATGGCCGGCGATGCGGTGCGGCTTGGCGAAGGCGTCGAGCAGTCGTCGCGCGGCGGCGGCGGCGGCGTCTTCGGAGCCGATGCCGTCGAGGAGGACGACGAACTCGTCGCCGCCGAGGCGCGCGGGCAGATGTCCGGCGGTTCGGCCGTGCGAGGCGGTGTCGACGCTGCGGAGATTGGTGGTGAGGCGCTGAGCGATGTTGATGAGCAGTTGATCGCCGGCTTCGTGGCCGAGACTGTCGTTGATGATCTTGAAGCGGTCGAAATCGAGGAAAAGCACGGCAAAACGGTAGGCCGGCGAACGGCGGGCGCGGTGGATGGCCTGTTCGAGATGCTCGGTGAAATGCTTGCGATTGGGCAGGGCGGTCAGGGCGTCATGCTCGGCGGCGTGTCGCAACTGCTCCTCGGTGCTCTTGCGGTGATTGATGTCGGCGAAGGTCACGACGAGTCCGTCGCCGTGGCGCACCGCGGCGATCTGGTACCACGTCTCGGTCTGCCGGATGTAGCGGTCGGCGCGGAAGGGCAGCCCGCTGGTCACGACCGTCAGGGCATCTTCAAAGAGGCCCGACGCGCGCACGCACGGCAACAGCGACAGGAGCGAAGCGCCCATCATGTGCTGCCCGCAGCGTCCGACAAGTTGTTCGGCGGCGGGGTTGGTCATGCGGATTTCGAAGTCGATGATCTCGCGCGACGGATCGCGCACGGCTCGGAGGACGATGACGCCGCCGAGCGCGCTGGCGAGCAGGCCGTCCAATAGCGAGTGCGCATCGGGGGCGGGCTTGCTTGGCACGGTGAGGATGCGCGGCTTGCGTCGTGAAAGGGCGCGTCCGGCCGCAAGGAACATCAGCGCCGCCGCCATGCTCAGTCCCACGACCCACAGATACGGAATGTTGAGCGGGGCCAGGTCCATGGCGGTCGCATACTCCCAAGCGGCGCGTTCAGTAATGCGCGGCGGTCATGGCGATGCGCGACAACTGCGAGTTGATGTCGGGCGTGGTGTCGGTGAATTCGATGCCGACCAGATGTTTGCGAAAGCCCATGCGTTCGCGCCATGCGACGACGCCTTTGACCGTGACGGCCAGACCGGCGGGGTTGGCAAGCTGGACATCGACCGTGCCGTCGAGCGGGCGATCGCTGATCATGCGCAGTCCGCCGGCCGACAGGTCCAGCACGGTGCCGAGGTTGCACTTGAGCTGCGCCTGCCGAATGCGGCCGAAGCGGCGTCGGTCGGCAAGCGAGAGGGTCTTGCGTTTGTTGAGTTCACGTCGCGAGAGCATCGTATAACTATGATCGGAAACGATGCGGGAGGACTTGAGCAGTGATGATTATCAGACGGGCAGCGCGGCCAGTTCGGTTTCGACGGCGGCGATGAGGGGCTCGAGCGTGGCGCGGGTGAACTGGAATTTGACGCCGGCGGTTTCGAAGAGCGTCGGCAGCGGGACGGTGCCGCCGAGCGCGAACGCGTCGAGCAGTTTGGCGAGCGCCGTCTTCGGATCGCGCTTGTAGTTGAGCCAGACGCCCAGCGCGCCGAGCTGCGCGATGCCGTATTCGATGTAGTAGAACGGGTACGAGAACAGATGCACCTGCCGGTGCCAGAGCGTGCGCTGCACCTGCTCGTAGCCGGTCCAGTCGATGACGTCGCTGGCGAATCGGCGCTGCAGATCGAGCCAGGCGGCGGTGCGCTCGTCGCGCGAATGACCGGGGTGCGTGTAGAGCCAGTGCTGGAACCCGTCGATCGTCGCGATCCAGGGGAACATGCGGACGAGCCCTTCGAGCTGCCGGCGTTTGGCGCGGGCGGCGGTGGCTTCGTCGGCGTAGAACAGGTCGTAGTGATCGGAAGCGATCGTCTCCATCGACATGCTCGCCACTTCGCAGAACTCCAGCGGGGCGTGACGCACGAAGACGTTGGGAATCGAGCGCGAGGCGAGGTAGTGGAAGGCGTGCCCGCCTTCGTGCACGAGCGTCTCGACATCATGCTGCACGCCCGCCGCGTTCATGAAAATGAACGGACGCTTGCTCGCTTCCAGCGACGCCTGAAATCCGCCCGGGCGCTTGCCCAGCCGGCTCTCCAGGTCCAGGTCGCCGTGCTCGCGCAGCGAATCGAACTGCCGACCGAGCTCGGGGCTGATGCGGTCGAAAAGCTTGCGGGTTTTCTCGACGAATCCGGCGATGTCCTTCGGGTCGAACGGCCGCAGGGGCGACCGGCCGCGCACGTCCACGCTCGTGTCCCATGGCCTCAGCGCCTCAAGCTTCAGCGCTTCGCGCCGCTGCTTGTCCAGCGCCCGGATGCGCGGCATGCAGACCGCTTCGACCGCGTCGCCGAACGACAGACAGTCGGCCGGTGTGTAGTCGAAGCGCTTCCTGGCGAGCCACATGTAGTCGCGGAAGTCGGCGCTGTCGGCGTTGATCGCCATCTCGTGGCGGAGCTTCAGCAGCTTCTCGAAAATGTCTTCCACCGTTTCGCCATCGAGCATGCGCCGGTTCACGCTCGCTTCCCATGCTTCGCGTCGCGTCGGGCGGTCCGTTTCTTCAAGGAAGCGCGCGAGCTGCGGAAGCGTGCAGGTTTCGCCGCGGAATTCGACGGTCATGGCGCCCATGATCTTGCCGTACTGCGTCGCCAGCTCGGTGATCTGCGTGTCGAGCGGGATGTTCTTCTCGCGGAACTGCTCGACATCGGTGCGCCATTCGCGCAGCATCATGTCGTACCCGCCGGCGGTCAGCTCGGCGTGATGCTCGTTGGCGAGGTACTTTTTCTGAATCTCGAAGATGACCGGCTGAAGGCGGGGCTGAATCTCGCGGACGTAGTGCATGTACGCCTGCTCGACGGCTTCGTCGTCGGTGTGGCAGGCGTTTTCGATGTTCCGCCGCGACCCGTATTCCCAGACGATCTCGCACAGGGCGGTCAGATCCATCACCCACTGATGCAGCGCGCCCGCCGAGTCGATCGGCCGGTCGATCAGCTCGCGGAAATGCGGCTCGAGCGAGGCCCAGTTGGAGACATCGATGTCGGAAAACGACGGCGCGGTGGGAGTGGTGGTCATGCGGAAGTTGTATGCGAAAGGCGCGGGGGAGTCCACGAATCAGGTTGGACGCGGGGGGACTGAAGTCCCCCCGCCTTGAAAGATCAATGCGCGACCTTCGCCTCCCAGGGCATCGGGTCGTCAAGGCCGACGATCTGGTAGCTCGTCGGGGCGGCGAAGTCGGGGAGGGTATGGCGCATGGCGTCGAGCGTCGGTTCGTCGAGCCGGGCGATCTGCTCATCGCTCATCCACTTGGTATGCCATGCACAGCACAGATGTCCGAGCACGCGGGCGAAATCGTGGCGGAGCGCTTCGCGCCGGGGCGGGTCGTCTTCGCCGGCGTCGATCGTGTCGATGATGCGCTCCACTTCGCCCAGTGCGGCTCGCAGCGGCGCGCCCGCGGCCTTGGGATTGATCAACTCGATCGCCGGCACGACGATGCCCCACCGTTTCCACACCGCCGGCCGCTCCGCCTCGACGAGCGACAGCCGCCCGCAGTAGTTGGGCACGGTGAGGTTGACCAGGTGCAGATGCCGATCGCCGACGGTTTCGTAGGCGGTGTTGGAAATCCAGATGGCGGTCCATGCGTGATTCAGATGCGCCACCAGATGGGCGAAGTCGTGGCGAAGCTGCGCCGCGGCGTCCTCATGATCGTGCGCGCCGGTTTCCAGATCGCGCAGAACAATCGCCAGCGCCTCCGCCACCTCGGCGAGATTGTGCCGCACGCCCCAGTGTCGTAATGACGGGCCCCGTTTGGTCATGCTTTCTCCGCAGACATTGTATCGGTGAAATCGCCGCGGAGATTGATCGGACCGGAACCCGGACGGACGGGGCCGATCGCGGATGACACGTGAAAAAACGGGTCCAAATCCTGAATTTTGGGTTGTGGCGCGGGCGTTGATCGTGTTAAACTGCGGCACGAGAAATTGCGCTGAGGCGCCTGTGACATCCGATTTTAAGACGACTGCCGCCATGCTCCGGCGTGCGCGGAACATGCATTTCTGTCCGCCCGTCGTGGGCACCGCGAGGTATTGAGACAATCCGAACAGGAGAACGCCATGTTGAAGCTTCGACTTTTTACGCCCATGTTCGTCCTCGCGCTGGTTGCCGCGCCGCTTGATGCGGCCGTGACGACCTTGACGCTCGACTCGGGCGAACTGGGCTCGTACCTGTCCGAAGGCACGCGCACGCCCAGCGACACCTACGGCGGAACCGTGCAGTACAACCGGTCGGAGCTGTTCGTCGGGTACGGCGACTCGAGCGACCTGTTGTCGCTGCGGGCGATCTTCGGGTTCGACATCAGCGCGCTCCGCACCGGGCCGCTGCAAGGCGCGGTCATCAACAGCGTCCAATTGAGCTTTCATGTCACCAGCGTCTCGGGCGTCGAGGCGACGTCGCAGGGCGTGATCGGGCTCGAGCTTTGGCAATCGCCGCAGCAGGCGATCGAATCGCAGGTCGACTGGGATGTGTATTCGACGGGCAACAACTGGTCGCCGGCGTTCGCGCCCGGGGCGAGCACGGGGCTGGGCGCGCCCTTCTCCTCGTCCTCCGCGACGATCAAGAACGGCGACACGCCGCAGACCGTGACGCTCACCGACACGACCGGCAACTTCCTGACCGAACTGCGCAACGCCATCGCCACGCCCGGCGAAGTGTTCACCATGATCGTCACCTCGCTTCAGACCGAAGACAACGGCACCAACATCGCCGGCAACCCCGAGTCGCTGCTGCGCATCGTCAGCGACGACGGCACCTCGTCCCTGCGCCCGATGCTCACCATCGACTACAGCCCGATCGGGTTCATCAACGCTTCGCAGTTCAAGGATCAGATCCTTCTGGATTTTGAATCGTCAGCGCTGGGCAATCTCGACGCCGGGGCGGACAATCCCTCGACCAATACGCTTTTTACCAGCAACGGCATCACCTCGATCGCCGCGGTCTGCGCCACCAATCAGTCCGATGCACAGGGACAGAACACGCCCAATGACAACGGCCTGTTCTACGTGCAGGGCTCCAACGCCTTCGGCGACGGCACCGCCGGACGATTCGCCATCCTCCCCGACGCCTCCAATGCGTTCAATGAAAACGCCTCGGCGTTTCTCATGGACGGCGGACCGACCTACACGATCAAGTTCGCCGACCTGCACAACCAGTTCGGCGCGACCTACATCGACCAGGCCGTGCAGACCTTCACTTACGCCTTCTACCGCGAAGGCGTGCTGCTGGGCGATTTCTCCTTCAGCATGCCCAACATCAGCACGGATTTCTTCGGCGTGGAAACGCCTTACCTGTTCGACGAAGTGCGCGTCTACGGATCGAACGCCAACGATGGATGGGGCTTTGGCGAAATCCGCGTGGGCTACGTGCCCGAGCCGGCCACGCTGAGCATTTGGGGCGTGGGTCTGCTGGCCCTGCTCCGCCGCCGGCGGTGAGCGGTGCGGCCGATCGCTTGTCATGAAAAAAGCCCCGGTATTCGCCGGGGCTTTTTCGAGCATGTTCATCAGTGCGAGCGACGGGTCAGTCCTTCCACGGATGCCGCGCGCCGTACACCTTGGCGGGCAGGCCGAAGAGGTCGATGAACCCGCGGGCGGCGGTGATGTCGTAGCCGCCCATCGCGAAACTGGCGAGCTTCGTGTCGTACAAGCTCTTGGGCGACGAGCTGGCGATGGCCAGCGCCCGGCCCTTGTAGAGCTTGACCTTCACCTTGCCGGTCAGGTTTTCGTTGACGTGATCGAAGAAGGCCTGAAGCGACTGGCGCATCGGGTGGAACCATTGCCCGTTGTACACCAGCTCGGCGTACCGGAGCGAAAGCTGCTGGGCGAGGTGATACGTGTCGCGTTCGAGGCAAAGATGCTGCATCGCCTTGTGGGCTTCATACAGGATCGTCCCGCCGGGCGTTTCGTACACGCCCCGGCTCTTCATGCCGACGAGGCGATTCTCGACGAGTACCGTGATGCCCACGCCGTGCTTGCCGCCGATCTCGTTCAGCGCCGCGATCAGCGCTTCGCCGCGCAGTTTCCTGCCATCGACGGCGACGGGATTGCCCGCCTTGAACTCGATCTCGACGACCGCGCCCTTGGCCGGGGCTTTTTCCGGGGGGACGCTCATCGTCAGGCAGTGACCCCAGTTCGGTTCGCTGTCCGGGTGCTCGATCTCCGCGCCTTCGTGGGAGATATGCCAGAGATTGCGGTCCTGCGAGTAGATCTTTTTCTTGGTCTGCGCGATCGGAATGTTGTGCTGTTTGGCGTAGTCGATGGCGGTCTCGCGGTCGGTCAGTCCGTCGGCGATGAACTGCGGGTCTTTCCAGGGGCTGATGATCTTGAGCTTCGGGTCCAGCGCCATCGCCGTCAGCTCGAAGCGCACCTGATCATTGCCCTTGCCGGTCGCGCCGTGGCCGACCGCGTCGGCGCCGGTCTTGTGCGCGACGAGGACCTGATGCTTGGCGATGAGCGGGCGGGCGATGGACGTGCCCAGCAGGTAATCGTTTTCATACACGGCGTGCGCGCGGAGCATGGCGTAGCAATACTCTTCCGCGAATTCACGCCGCAGGTCCTTGACGACGACTTCGTCCGCCCCGCTGGCGTAGGCCTTTTTCTCGATGCCCTTCAGTTCGCTGCCCTGTCCGAGTTCGGCGGCGAAGGCGACGAGCTTCACGCCGGGGTAGCGCTTCTTGAGCCAGGGGAGAATCACGCTCGTGTCCAGCCCGCCGGAGTAGGCGAGCACGATCTTCTTGGGGTCATTGCCTTGAGCCATCGCTGATCAAACCTTTCAGTGGGGAAAGCGGTGATTGTATCCGCTCCCGGCGCGCATGAAAAACGCCCGGTCTAGCCGGGCGCTCTTCTCTCAAATCTCCGATGTCCGGGGCGTCAGGCGCTTGGGCGTCGGCGCATGATCGTCAAGCCCATCATCGCCAGCCCGGCGGGCAGCGCCAGCGGGACCGGCACGCTGATGATGGTGAAGTTGTCGAAATTGACGGTGCCGTTCGTCAGCGCGCCGGAGGAGAACACGCGGAAGCCGGCGGAGCCGGGGCCGAGGATGCGATTGGCGCTGGAATCGACGATGTCGATGACGCCGAAGCTGCCGGCGAAGTCCTGCATGAACGACGCCATGCCGACGAGGTGCACGTTGCCGCCTTCGTTGATCGCCTGAAGCGACAGGAACGTGTCGACGCTCTCGGGGACATCGGACGCGCTGAGCGTCACGCTCTGAAGCAGCGAGAAGACGCCGCTGTTGACCCGGTAGAGCTGGGCCAGGTAGACGTTGTTCGCTTCGTCATGCACGAGGCGGTAGTGGTAGTAGTTGCCCGAGCCGTTGTTGGCGCCGGTGGTGCCGGTTTCGCGCACGACGAGCCCGGCGGCGAGCTGGCCGTTGTTCGTCCCGTTGGTGTTGAGGCGCATGAGCGTCGTGGCCTGCACATTGGCCCACTTGGCGCTGCTCGTCTCCGCGTCGAAGTCGATCAGCCGCAGGGCGCGTTCGGCGTCGCCCAGCCCGGAGAAGTTGACCTTGGTGGCGGTGACGTTGGCCGTGACGGTGCCGTCGACGAACGTGTCGGTGCGTCGGGCGGTATTGTCGTAATAGTCGTCGTACCAGAGCAGCTTGTCATTGTTGCCGGTGACTTTCAGGTCGTCATAGGTCGCGCGGTTGCCGGATGAGCCGTTGGCGAAGTTGGTTCGGACGCCGACGCTTCCGCCGCGCGTGATGGCGCTGGTGGAGGTGTCGGTGAAGTCGATGGTGCGGACGACGCTCGTCGCATCGTTCGCGCCGTTGTAGAGCGTCACCTGCAGGTGCACGAAATCGTGATCGGGATTGGCGACGTTGGCGACCTCTACGCGCATGAGCCGGTCTTGGATAGCGCCCAACGATCCGCCGGCGCTGGCGGAGGCGATGTTCGTGAACGTGCCGTTGTTGACGCGGTAGAGGACCATCGTGTCGCCTTCGAGGCGCACATGGTAATAGTCGCCGCTGTTGGTCCCGGCGACGTTCGACGCCCGCACCAGCACGCCGTTCTTGTTCGCCGCCCCGCCCGAGTAGCGCAGGATCACATCCGTCGTCGTATCGCGCCAGGCGCCGACGTCCGTGATGTCCGGCTGACTGTACCAGCCCAGCGCGGAAAAGCTGCCGGCGTTCGAGTCGGTGCGCTTCTGCTCATATTCGCCCGCCCCGTCGAGCTGGCTGTTGATGCCGGCGACGGTGAAGGCGGCGAAGCCGGTCGGCTGCGTGCCGGCCGTGCCTGTGAACGGCTCCGACAACAGCACCGTGTCCGCGTGCAGTTGCGCCGCTCCAAGCGTGACCGAAGCCGCCATCGCCATGACCGCCGCCATGCGATAGCGCTTCCCGTTCCCCCGGGCGAATTGGAAACTCACCATGCGATAAAACCTCCAGGTAATCAGTCCGAATTGACGACCTCAACACACCGCCGCCGCGACCCGGAAGCGCAGCGCCGAACAACGTGTTCTTCCACGCCTGTTCACAATGCAAAGCGTGTACCAACCTCATTGCCGCCGCGCCATCGCAGATCGGCATCGAGAATCATCGAAATTGCGCCACTTTGGCTGGCCGGAAACGGACATCTCGTGCCTTCATCTGTCCCGCCCCGGCAACAACCCGCATGACCCCACCCCCGCACGCGCGCCGGCAATACCGCCGCGTCAGTTCACGTTCCGACCCATATCCGGTAATATCGCCGAACTCGCCGGCCAACACGGAGCATCCCATTCATGTCCATCTCGCGTCGCCGTTTCATCGCCGATTCCACCACTGCCGCCGCCGCCGTCACGCTGCTCGCCTCCGCCGGCGCGACAAGCCGGGCCGCCGCCGACTCGACCCACGCCTTCGTCAGTCCGTGGGCCGCTTCGCTCGACCGCGTCTGGCTCGGCCGCGAATTCTGGGCCAATCCATTACAGGACTGGCGCGTCGCCAACGGCGCCGCCGAGTGCATCAACGCCCGGCCCAACGCCAATGTGCATCTGCTCACCCGCATCGTTACGGATCGCCCCGGTTCACTGACCGCCTCCGTCCGCATTGCCCGCCCCGACGCCAACCAGCCGGTCGGACAAGGCAAGGGATCCGCCGGTTTCCGCATCGGCGTCAAGGGTGATCAGGACGACTATCGCGACAATCTGCTGACGCATCAGGGCATCGATGCCGGTTTCTCCGCCGATGGCCGCCTCTTCATCGGCCCGATGCACGAGGCCAGGCCCGGCTTGATCAAGCTCGACGTCCCCGCCGTCGATCTGACGCTCGCCGCCGCGCCCGAGGGCAATGACAAGTACGCGCTGACGCTCACCGCGCGCAACGCCGCCGACGGCTCCGAGCTGGGCAAAGTCACCGCCAAACTCCCCGCCGCCCGACTGCCCGGCAATCTGACGCTCGTCAACAATTTCGGCGCGATGGGCAATCAGCGCAAGGAAGCTCCCAACGTGGCGGGGCTCGGCCGGTTCACCTTCGCCGACTGGAAAGTCGACGGCGACAAGCTCGATGCCCACGACGAGCGGCACTTCGGCCCGATCCTCTTTTCGCAGTACACGCTCTCCAACAAAATCCTCAAGCTCTCCGTCCAGTTGCCCCCGCTCGGCAAGGACGACAATCTGTCCGCCGAGCTTCAGGTGAATGAGGGCGGCGCGTGGAAGACGATCGCCAAGGCGGACATCGACACCGCGGCGTATCTGGCGGTCTTCCGCGTCGAAAAATGGGACGACACGAAGGACCACGACTACCGCGTCCGTTATGACCTGAAGGAAAAATCCGGCTCCGCCGAGCACACATGGGCCGGCGTCATCCGTCGCGATCCCGTCGACAAACCCGTCATCACCGTCGCCGACATCTCCTGTAACGCGCATTACCTGTTTCCCAATGCGCCGTACGTCCGGCGCACCGCGATGCTCGACCCGGACCTGGTGCTCTTCGTCGGCGACCAGTTCTACGAACCGTCCGGCGGGTACGGCGTCGTGCGCAAGCCCGTCGATATGGCGATGCTCGATGAGCTTCGCAAGTGGTACCTGCACGGATGGACTTGGCGCGAGCTGACGCGTGATCGGCCGAGCGTGGCGATGCCCGACGATCACGATGTGTATCAGGGCAACATCTGGGGCGACGACGGCCGGGCATGCACGGGAACGCAGGAATCCGGCGGGTATGAAATGGACGCGGCGTGGGTCAACGTCGTGCATCGCTCGCAGACCGCGCATCTGCCCGATCCGTATGACCCGCAGCCGATCAAGCAGGGCATCAGCGTCTACTACTGCCCGATGACCTGGGGCCGCATCAGCTTCGCCATCATCGCTGACCGCATGTTCAAGACCGGGCCCGACGGGTTCGTGCCCAAGACCGGCTCGCGCGCCGATCATGTGGTCGATCCCAACTGGGATCCGAAAACCGCCGACCTGCCGGGGGCGCACATGCTCGGCGATCGGCAGATCAAGTTCCTCGAACAATGGGTCAGTCAATGGCGCGGCGCCGACATCAAATGCGTCATCTCGCAGACGGCGTTTACGGGCATGGCCACCACGCACGGCGGCAATCGCGAGCGGCTCGTCGCCGACTACGACTCCAACGGCTGGCCGCAGACCCCGCGCAATGAAGCGCTCCGCGTCATCCGCAAGGCCTTCGCCTGTCACCTCTGCGGCGACCAGCATCTCAACGCCGTGGTGCAGTACGGCGTCGACGAGCACCGCGACGGGCCGATCACTTTCATCGGACCGGCGGTGAACAATCTCTACCCCCGCTGGTTCGAGCCGACCAAACCCGGCGAGAACCGCAAGCCCGATGCACCCGAAAACACCGGCGACTTCCGCGATTGTTTCGGTCACCCGATGACCGTGCTGGCCGTCGACAATCCGAAGGTGCAGTGGCGCCGCGATTCGATGACGCACATGCAGGAGGACTGGCGGGCGGCTCTGGGCATTGCGCGCTTCGACAAGGCCAATCGAAAGATCAGCTACGAATCGTGGCTCATGGGCGTTGATCCGAAGCCGGACAATCAGATCCCCGGCTGGCCGGTCGTATTTGAGGTGATGGACAATTACGCCAAGAAGCCCGTGGCGTATCTGCCGTCGCTGACCATCACGGGCTGCGACAGCCCGGCCGTGGACGTGCGCGATGAAAAGGGCGAGCTGGTGTATTCGATCCGCCTGCCCAAGCCGTCGTTCCAGCCGCACGTCTTCGCGGAAGGTTCATACACGGTGCGCGTGTACGACCCCGAATCCGATCGCGCCGTCGAGAAGAACCTCGACGCGAAGGCGAAAAACGATGAGCGGATGACGGTTGCGCTTTGAGCGGTTTATTGACACGGAGACACGGAGACACGGAGAAAGGCAATAGAGCGAGTTAAAGACAAGATGCAATTGCCTTTGACCCTCTCCTTTGTCTTCTCCGTGTCTCCGTGTCAAAACCGCTTTAATCGCCAAATTCACTCGCGTCACGCCGGGGAATCGCGTGTAAGATGTCATCATGCAAAAACTCCTCATCACACTGATCGTGCTGGCCGTCGCGCCGCTGACTTTGGCACAGGAGAAGACCGGCGTGGACGCCTACGAAGCGAAGGAACTCAAGTACACGGGAGGCGAATACAAGGATCACGCCTTCGCATACCGTCTGATGAAACCGGCGAAGATCGAGCCGGGCAGGAAGTATCCCTTGATTGTGTTCCTGCACGGCGCGGGCGAGCGCGGTGCGGACAATCTGGCGCAGCTCAAGTTTCTGCCGACGTGGATGAGCACGGCCGAGATGCGCGAAAAGTATCCGTGCTATCTGCTCGCGCCGCAGTGTCCGACGAATCACAAGTGGGTCAACGTCGATTGGAGCGCCAAGAAGAACGCCATGCCCGACGAACCGGCCGACGAGATGAAGGCGGTCATCGAGATGCTGCACCGGACGATGAAGGAGGAAGCGGTCGATTCGGATCGGGTGTACCTGACGGGGTTGTCGATGGGCGGGTACGGGACATGGGATCTGGCGGCCCGACACGCCGACTGGTTCGCCGCGGCGGCGCCGATCTGCGGAGGCGGTGATGAGAATCAGGCGGGCAAGTATGTGGGGCTGCCGTTGTGGGCATGGCACGGCGATGCGGACAATGCGGTGCCGGTGCAGCGGAGCCGAAACATGATCGAAGCGATCAAAAAGGCGGGGGGCGAGCCCAAATACACGGAGCTGCCGGGCGTGGGGCACAACAGTTGGACCGAGGCGTACACGCGGGCGGACGGCGTGGTGCCATGGCTCTTCGAGCAGAAACGCGGCAAATAGCCGCGGAGACGAACCGCGCGATAGGGCAAGCGTATTGACAGAAGGTTCACACGGGCTGCGTAACATGGCGCGGACCGCTGGGCGGATCACGCGGATGAATGCGAACACTTATTGAAAGGAATGATCGCATGGACAGCCGGAATGTTTCACGTCGTGACTTCGGCAAGCTTTCGATGGCGGCGCTGGGCGGGATGGTCGCCGGTTCGGCGATGATCGGTTCGAGCGCGATGGCGGCCGAAGAGTCGCTGCTGTTGTCGGAGCCGCATGTCTGTCGCGGGCTCAACACATGCAAGGGCAAGGGCACGTGCGCGACGGCGAACAACGGGTGCAAGGGTCAGAACGAATGCGCCGGGGCCGGCGGCTGCGCCACGGCCGAGAAGCACTCGTGCAGCGGCGAGAACGCCTGCAAGGGTCAGGGCGGCTGCGGCGCCAAGCCCGGCGAGAACGACTGCAAGGGCAAGGGCCACTGCGGCGTGCCGCTGGACGAAGGCGGCTGGAAAAAGGCCCGCGCGAATTTCGAGAAGGCCATGACCGCCGCCGGCAAGAAGTTCAATCCCGCGCCCGGCAAAAAAGGTTAAGTGACCATGGAGGCGGGGGGACTTAAGTCCCCCCCGCCTTATTTGATGAGATCGCACCATGACCGCGCCGCGCATGGGTTATCCGAATCTCGGGCTCGGGGTGGGATTGCGCACCGTGCACTTCGGGCACATCCTCGAACATCGTCCGGCCGTCGACTGGTTCGAGATCATCAGCGAAAACTTCATCGACTCCGGCGGACGCCCGCGGCACGTGCTCGATCAGATCGCCGCGCACTACCCGATCGTCATGCACGGCGTGTCCATGTCGATCGGCTCCACCGACCCATTGAACATTCCCTATCTGCGCAAGCTCAAGAAACTCGCCGGCGAAATCAACGCGCGCTGGATCAGCGATCACCTGTGCTGGACCGGCGTCGCCGGCGTGAACAGTCACGACCTCTTGCCGCTGCCGATGAACGAAGCTTCGCTGCGCCATGTGATCGAGCGCATCCGCATCGTGCAGGATGTGCTTGAGCGCCCGCTCGTTCTCGAAAATCCGTCGAGCTATGTGACGTTCACGGATTCAACGATGGACGAATGGGAGTTCGTGACGCGCATGGCGGCGGAGGCGGACTGCGGGCTGCTGCTGGATGTCAACAACGTGTACGTGTCGAGCTTCAATCACGACATGGACCCGCACACGTTCATCCGCTCCCTCCCGCACGAACGCATCGTGCAGTTCCACCTGGCCGGTCACAGCAACTACATCACCCACCTGATCGACACGCACGACGATCACGTGATTGATCCGGTGTGGGAGCTTTACGCACTGGCGCACGAATTGACCGGCGGCGTGAGCACGCTGCTGGAATGGGACGCGAAGATTCCGCCCTTCGACGAAATGCACGCCGAGGTGCTCAAGGCCCGGCGTTACATGGCCGCGCATCTCGTCGGCGCCGGCGCGGCCGGAAGCGTTCGCAACCCCGCCGACGAAACCCGCGACAACGCCGACTGGGTGCCGCATCCGTTGCATCATGTTCGGCCGGAAGTGGAGTGATATGAAAATGACCAATGACCAAGCACCAATGACCAAGGGAATGTTCAATGTCCCAATGTCAAGATGAAAGGCCGCAGGCCGTTCCTTCATTGGTCATTGGTGCTTAGAACGTGTGTGAGAAGATCATTGATCGACGAGCCGCGACCGTCAGGGAGCGGTCGAAACAGGTAACAATGAGCGGCGCCGTGACCGCTCCCTGACGGTCGCGGCTCGTTAAACTCCGCCTTCTCACACACGTTCTTAGACATTGGTCGTTTCCCCCGAAAGCCCATGAACGATCCCGCCCCACAACCCGCGCTCGACGCGCTTCAGAAGTGGTTCACGACCGTCATCATGCACCCCGATGGCGTCGATGGGGGCATCGCCTCCGAGCGGGCGCAGCAGATCATCCGCATGAAACGCGACGAACTGGAGAAAGTCATCGCGCGCTCCGGGCAGCTCACCGCGGCGGAGCGCATCGGCATCTACGCCAACGCCTATTACGCCCGGCTCATGGAAGTCATACGCGCATCGTTCCCCGTCATGGTGCGCACCGTCGGCGAGGAACTCTTCGACGAGTTCGCCTTCGGCTATCTGCAAACGCATCCCTCGCGCAGCTACACGCTCGAACATCTGACGGATCATTTCGCGGATTATCTCAACGACACACGTCCGACGACGCGCGAAGACGGGTCGCCGATGAGGGAAGTCGATTGGCCGGATTTTCTGGTGGACCTGGCGAAGCTGGAGCAGGTCATCGGGCGGGTGTTCGACGGGCCGGGCGTGGAGAAGATCGTGATGCTCACAATCGACGATCTGGCGGCGATCGATCCGGCGGACTGGCCTGGCGCGAAGGTTGACACGGCTCCGTGTCTGCACCTGGCGAAGTATCGCTATCCGGTCAATGCGTTCTTCTCGCAGGTCAAGGCGGCGGGGGAGGGCGACGAACTGGATCTGCCCGCCCCGGCGGACGAATACGTCGCCCTCACGCGGCGGGACTACATCGTCCGTCGTCTGCCATTGACTCACACGCAGTATGTGTTGCTCGATGCCCTGCGGCGCGGCGCATGCGTGCAGGCGGCGATCGAGGCGGCGGGGGCGGTGAGCGAATTGGATGATGAGCGGTTGGCGCGCGAGCTGCGCGCGTGGTTCATGCAATGGGCGAGCGAGCAGCTTTTCGTTTCGGTTCAGACGGCCAGCAGGCGGGGATGAATCTTCTCGGGCATGTTGGTCGGCTCCGGTCGCCCGGCTTCGATCCACACGACGCTGATCCAGTCGCCGTCCGCATCGGGCTCGACGCCATAGGCGGCGAAGTCGGTTTCCCACGTCCGTCCGTCGACGCGGTAGCGGAAGCGGTACTCGCCCGGCGGGAGGATCAGCCGCAGGCGCCACCAGCCGCGCTCATCGCGCTCCATGGCGCCCTGATCGAGCTGCCAGTGATTGAAGTCGCCGACGACCTGCACGGTCGCCGCGCTGGGGCGGAAGTAGGCGAACTCGATCCAACCGGGACGAATCTGCGTGACCATTTTCGTACCTCTGCGGAAAGGGTATGTGCGAGCGATAAGAACGGTACGCATCGCGCATTTTCGATCCGTGAGTACGCCATGAGTAATCGGTGTTCAGAGGGGGTCCGCAGTCAGGTATCAGGGATCAGCCGGAAGCTCATCGGGCTGACAGCTGATCGCTGAAAGCTGACGCCTTCAAAAAACCCCTCGGCACCCGTAAAGGTGTCGAGGGGCGGAGGAGAAAAGGAGAAAAAACTGTGTGAAAATCGCGAAGTTAGGGGGGACGGGAGGCAAAATCAGTCTAAGGCCGGCCCGAATCAGGGTCAAGGATTCATACGCGCCGAATCGGCGGGGGGTTCGCCCGGCCCCGATCTATACCAAGCTATCGACGTTGCGGCGGCGTTGGCCACAACTTTTTTTGGGCAAAAAAAAGCCCCCCGAGGTGGTGGGGTCCTCGGGGGACGGAGGGGAGGTACAGGCCTGTTTCATGCCGCTTCGTGCGGCGGGTGTTTTGCCTTCCGTGGTCGCCAGTCCGTTGCACCAACGAACGGGCCGAACCTCCGATCTTTCAAGCGGCTCAGCTGCAACCCATCGAGTTGCCGCAGTTGAGGCACTTGTAGCAGGTACCGTTGCGAACCGTGATCGACCCGCAGACATCACATGCGGGCGCGTCGCCCATCATGGCGCTGTTGGCTTCGTTGAGCGTGCTGACGAGCGCGGCGGCGGCGGCGTTCTCGCGATCGACCACCGCGATGACCGTCGAGCTCTTGATGCTCAATTTGCTCAGCGGGCTGTGCTTGATGACGTGCGACTCGGCGATCTGCGGATCGTCGATGCCGGACGTGTTGTCATCGACGATGACGCGGCGGGGGCGATCGACGCCGGTGTCGGCGTGACCATTGCCGTTGTTGTCATCCGCCAGTCGGCCGCCGACGCTGGACTTGGCGACGGGCGTCGGAGTCGGCGCGATTCCGGGGGCGGGCTTCTTGGGCTCGACCGGGCGCGTTTCGATCTTCGGCTCCGGCCGCGCGGGTGCGGCCGGGGCGGCGGGCGCTTCGGTCTTTGTGTCGCTCGGACGCTTGGGCGCGTTGGCGGCGCGGTAGCCGGCGATGAACTCCATGCCCATCCAGCGGAAGATGTAGTCGACGAGCGACTTGGCGAAGGGGATGTCGCGGTTGTCGGTCATGCCCGCCGGTTCAAAGCGCTGATGCGAGAACTTGTTGACGAGCGATTCGACCGGCACGCCGTACTGAAGCGCGACGCTGATCGCCGTGCCCAGCGAATCCATCAGCCCGCCGATGGTCGAGCCCTCTTTGGCCATCGTGATGAACAGTTCGCCGGGGTTGCCGTCTTCGTAGAGTCCGACGGTGAGGTAGCCCTCGTGGCCGGCGACGTTGAACTTGTGGGTCATGGAGTGACGCGTGTTGGGGAGCCGGCGACGCATCGGGCGTTCGACGATGCGCTCGACGATCTTCTCGACCGGCGCTTTGGCCGCCGCCGCATCGGCGTCAGAACCCGCACCCGCAGCCCGGCTCGCCACGGCCAGCACAGCCGCGGAAACTTCCTCTTTTCCCGCTTCGACCGCCTCCTCGTCCTCCGACTCCGTGTCGGTGGTCGAGTTGAGCGGCTGCGAAAGTTTGGACCCGTCGCGATACAAGGCGTTGGCCTTGAGCCCCAGTTCCCAACTCATCCGGTACGCCGCCTTGATGTCGTCGACGTTCGCTTCGTTGGGCAGGTTAATCGTCTTGGAGATCGCGCCCGAAATGAACGGCTGCACGGCGCCCATCATGCGGATGTGCCCGGTCGGCGCGATGAAGCGCTGACCCTTCCGGCCGCACTTGTTGGCGCAGTCGAACACCGGCAGGTGCTCATCGGCAAGGTGCGGAGCGCCTTCGATCGTGCCCGTCCCGCAGACCAGTTCGTTGAGCTTGTCGATCTGACGACGGTTGAGGCCCAGCCCCTTGAGCAGGTCCTTCTGACCGGTGAGCCCCATCGCGTCGACCGCCGCCTCGCCCAGCGTCCAGGCATTGAAGACGAACCCGAGTTCCATCGCGCCGGCGAGGGCGTCGTCGAGCTTTTGCAGCGTCGACGCATCGGCCCCGCGATCATGCAGGAAGGCGGCGAATGTCGTCGCATTCTCGGGGATTTCGCCCGTTTCGTCGGGCATCGGCACATTCAGACTCAGATGGCCCATCACGTAGGTGAGCATCTGGTGAATCTGCGCGTCGGTGTAGCCCAGCGACTTGAACGCGGGTTTGATCGACTGGTTGGCGATCTTGAAGTATCCGCCGCCGGCAAGCTTCTTGAACTTCACCAGCGCGAAGTCCGGCTCGACGCCCGTCGTGTCGCAGTCCATGAGCAGGCCGATCGTGCCGGTCGGCGCGATGACGGTAGTCTGCGCGTTGCGATACCCGTGCTTGTTGCCGAGGTTCAGGGCGTCGTCCCATGTGCGGCGGGAGGCATGCAGCAGTTCGGCGCTGTTGGCGATGCCGGCGTAGGGCGACTCGGTCGTGCCGTCCATCAGGTCCGCATCGATCGGCACCGGCGCGGTTTCGAGACTTTCGTAGAAGCCCAGTTCGTGCTCGCCCGCCTCGTCGCGCGAGCGCGGCACGCCGTAGGCCGCCCGGCGGTGATTGCGGATGACGCGGAGCATGTGCTCGCGGTTCTTGTAGAAGCCCGGGAACGGGCCATGCCGCGCGGCCAGCTCGGCGCTGGTGGCGTAGCTGCGCCCGGTCATGATCGCCGCCAGCGTTCCGCCCAGCGCCCGGCCCTCTTGGCTGTCGTACGGGACGCCGGCCTGCATGAGCATCGCGCCGAGGTTGGCGTAGCCCAGGCCCAGCGTGCGGAACTCGTAGCTGAGCCGCGCGATTTCCTTGGAAGGATACTGCGCCATCAGCACGCTGATTTCCAGCACGATGGTCCAGAGCCGAATCGCATGTTCGTACGCTTCGTTGTCAAAGACGCGCGAGCGGGCGTCGTAGAGCTTGAGCAGGTTGATCGAGGCGAGGTTGCAGGCGGTGTTGTCCAGGAACATGTACTCGCTGCACGGATTGGACGCATTGATGCGCCCCGAGCCCGGGCAGGTGTGCCATTCGTTGATGGTCGAATCGAACTGCACGCCCGGATCGGCGCAGCGCCAGGCCGCGTACCCGATCTGATCCCAAAGTTCGCGGGCGCGGAGGCGCTTGGCGACCTTGCCGTCCGTGCGGCGGGTCAGCTCCCAGTCGCCGTTCTCGTCGAGCGTCTTGAAGAACGTGTTGGGGATGCGGACGGAGTTGTTGGAGTTTTGTCCGCTGACGGTCTGGTAGGACTCGCCGTTGAAGTCGTAGTCGAGTTTGAGGCCGAGGCGTTCGGCGGTTTCGCGCTGGGTCTTGTCGAGCCGCTTCATGCCTTCGACCATGGCGGCGACTTTGAGTTCCTCGCGGACCTTCCAGTTGACGAAGGACTCGATGTCGGGATGGTCCAGATCGAGGCAGACCATCTTCGCCGCGCGGCGGGTGGTTCCGCCGCTCTTGATCGCGCCGGCGGCGCGGTCGCCGATTTTCAAAAAGCTCATGAGACCGGAACTGCGCCCTCCACCCGAGAGCGATTCATCTTCAGCTCGGAGCTGACTGAAGTTCGTGCCGGTCCCAGAGCCGTACTTGAACAGCCGCGCTTCACGGACCCAAAGGTCCATGATGCCGCCTTCGTTGACCAGGTCGTCTCCGACGGCCTGGATGAAGCAGGCGTGGGGCTGCGGGTGGGTATAAGCGTCTTCGCTGGAGCGTGTCTCGCCGGTCGCCGGGTCCGTGTAGTAGTGACCCTGCGCCGGACCGTTGATCCCGTACGCCCAGTTGAGTCCCGTGTTGAACCACTGCGGACTGTTGGGCGCGGCGATCTGCTCCAGCAGCATGTACGCCAGTTCGTCGTAGAACGCCTGCGCGTCCTCCGTCGTGACGAAGTAGCCGTGATCCTCGCCCCATTGGCGCCAGCAACCGGCCAGGCGATGAATCACCTGCCGGACGCTCCGCTCGGGCCCCGTCACGACATTTCCCTTTTCATCCCGCACCACATTGCCGTTCGCGTCCGACTGCGGAACACCGGCCTTGCGGAAATACTTGCTGACCATGATGTCCGTGGCGAGCTGGCTCCACGAGGCCGGCACCTCCACGTCCTTCATCTCGAACACCACCGACCCGTCCGGGTTCACAATGCGACTCGACTTCTTCGTCCACTCGATGCTCGAGTACACGTCCTTGCCTGC
This sequence comes from Planctomycetota bacterium, assembly GCA_016125255.1. Classification (NCBI taxonomy): domain Bacteria; kingdom Pseudomonadati; phylum Planctomycetota; species Planctomycetota bacterium. Next base: position 114,815 of record WGMD01000017.1, read on the forward strand.
TTCCGTGAACCGTCGGCTGATCTTCATGCTGAACTGACCTCTCGTGTATGACCGTCGTTATGATTGACCCGTGTGCATCCGTACACACGGAAATAATGCCCATCCCGATCCGCGGCGCCCGTGCGCCCCTGCCGTTTAGCGGCGGGGCAGCGCCCCGCGCTTCTTCTACTTCGCCGCCATGCGCGTCGTGTTCTCGCCGATGCGGAACATCACCACGACCAGCTCCAGCCCGATGCGTGCGAAGATGATCTGCACCACCACGGCCAGCGCCATCGTGATCATCGCGCCCAGCCCCCCGCCGAAACCCGCCGCTGCGAACGCCGCGATGACCGCGACGAGCCATTCGATCGCCAGCAGCGCGATGATCAGAATGTAAAGCAGCTTCACGACCCGCAGCGTGATGAACGTCGAGAACGAAAAGTCCAGCAGCCCCCCCAGCACGCCGCCGGACTGATTGATCACGTCCTTCGCTTCCTTCGCCGCCTCGTTCATCGACGGGCCCGAGTTGTTCATGTCATCCGCCATATCGCACATCCATCTTCATGTTTAGCGGCGGGGCAACGCCCCGCACTTCCAACCGATCCGCGGGTCAATGACCCGACATAAATCACTATCACTTAGTTTCGGTTCGTTGTGATTGGAACCGTTTGTGCGGTTCGCTTGCTCTTCTCGAGTTCAAGTATTTTTTTGACATATGCAGCATCTGTTCGAGCTTGACCAATTCGAACGGCAGTAAGTTCATCAATGGTTGTGTGGTCACCGCCGCCGAGCACAAAGACATTTGGATATCGTCTGCTCGCATTTTGAAGAGCCGCTGAATTTACGTGGTCTCGGTAGTTTGCGCGTTTTGCCAACTCGCCTTCGAGCTCGATTTGCTTAATTTGAGTATCACAAATTGCGTCAATGTGTCCAATTGTTAAATCGATCTGCTCTGATGACAACGCCACGATGCGCCTCTTTTCGGCTCCTTCGTATAGGTCGCGAAAGATTTGATAGACGTCGTGAATCATTTGAAATCACCAAAGGTCATGCGCGTTTCTTGTTTTTCGTCAATTGCGAAGCGCTTGTATCACTGTGGCAACGGTCGAAATGGTCGTGGCAATCACGAGAATGAGGCTGAGCCACCACATCCGCCGACTCATTTGATCATTTGATTCGGCGGCCCGATTCAAAGCTAGCGTGTGTCTATCCAGCCCATCGCAAATTGCCTGCGCACTCCGAAGATGCACAAGCGTCGGATACTCAGTTGTTGGCGGCTGCATGTGCGCGAATGCATCGAGATCGTTGATGCCGACATCGTACATGCCGTTATCTGCAGCGCTTTCCCTCCGCTGCTTACGAAGAAGCTCGACGCGTGTTGCTGTGTCATTGGCTTTCATATCTATTCGCTGTACCAAAGTTGTGAACACTTGATTCATCAATACGTTATCGTCCGCGTAAATCATCGCGCACGTCACAACCGCGCGCCACCCCCGGGTCGCCGGGGGATCGAATCATCAATCCACCTTCGGCAATGTGAGCCCCGATTGGTCCTGGTACTTGCCGCGTTTGTCGGCGTAGCTGACGGCGCAGGTGCGGTCGCCTTTTAAGAAGAGCATCTGAGCGATGCCTTCGTTGGCGTAAATCTTCGCAGGCAGCGGCGTCGTGTTGCTGATTTCGATCGTCACCTTGCCGCGCCATTCGGGTTCGAGGGGCGTGACGTTGACGATGATCCCGCAGCGGGCGTAGGTGCTCTTGCCGACGCAGACGATCAGCACATCGCGCGGCACGGCGAAGGTCTCGACCGTCTCGCACAAGGCGAAGCTGTTGGGCGGGATGATCACATGGTCCTTGCCGGTGATGGACGTGTCGACGGTGACGAACATGTCGTCGCCGAAGTTCTTGGGGTCGACGATCGCCATGCCGCCGGTCGGGTGGGCATTGGTGAAGATTTTGAAGACGGTGCCGACGCGGACGTCGTAGCCGTAGCTGGAGACCCCGTAGCTGACCTTGCCCGGCCGCTTGACGTTGTCCTCGAAGGGCTCGATGGAAACGAGTTCCCGAATCTGCGTATCACACAAAACGCCCATGCGACGGCTCCCTGATCTAGGCGTCCTACTACCAAATACACAGCGTCCTCGGTCCGGAGGGACCGCCGACACGGTGAATGTCCTGTGCGACCCGAATGCCTGAGAAACGTGGCCCACCAAGGCCTGCTGCTTCGGGTCAACAGAGGCATCTTATCACTATATCTTGCGGTTGCAAGGTTCTCCTTCACAAAATATGGGGGCCTAATCTGTGGATAAGTGTGTAAGTTTCCGATGAGCGGGGGCTTAGCCGCCGAAAAATTTTTCTGATTGCACGTTCTGTCCACCACATCCGGCGTGTTAGCGCCAGATCACGACAACTTATCCACAACATATGGGGGGAGCAGGAACGACTCGGTTGATCGGAGGCGTGGGGACTTAAGTCCCCACGCCTCGGGGTTTGGCGGCGCGCCTGAGATTGGCGCAAATCGTGCGTGAATGCCGATATCGGAGGTCTAAGGAGGCAGGCGCGCCGTGAAGAGCCGAAGCACAAAGAAGAAGAATACGAAGTCCGTGGCGGAACCCGTTTCGATGATCAAGCGGGTCGGGTGGTTAGTTTTGGCGGGGGTGTGGTTGTTGACGGTGGCGTCGCTGGTGAGCTATTCGCCGTTCGATCCGCCCTCGCACGCCGCCGCCCCGCTCAACGGGCAGCCGCACAACTGGTGCGGGTTCATCGGCGCGATGGTCGCCGACCAGCTTTACGTGATGTTCGGCATCGGTGTCTGGGTGCTGCTGGCCGGCGGTTTGGCGTACCTGATCGGTTGCGCAGCCGGTCGGAAGATCGGGCAGATGGAGATGCGGATCATCGGCGCGCTTGTCGCGGCCGTGAGCGTCAGCGGGTTCGCCGCCTTGCTTTCTCCCACGAGCGGTCCGCTGCCCGAGGGCGCGGGGGGGTTGCTCGCCATCGCCGCGGTTGATCAACTTGTGCCGCGCTTCAATGTGCTGGGCACGATGGTGCTTTTGACGATGTGCTTTGGCGTGGGCGCGATGCTGGCGGCGGATCAGCTCATGATGGCCCTGCCGCGCGGCATCGCGGCGCTGATGCGCAAGCTGGCGGGGATCAACTGGCCCAAGCCGGTGCTGGTGGGCATGTTCCGCGGGATGCATATCCCGCGCCCGACATGGGGCCGCGCGACCGAGCCAACCCAGCCGAAGGTGCGCGAGCATGATCTGGATGACAATCTCGACGACGCGGACGAGGACGATGATGACGATGAGGAGATTCCGATTCGTCGTTCGCAGACCAGCGCCCCGGCGAAGGACCTCGATGAAGAGGATCTGACCGCCGGCGATGATGATGACGATGACGACGCACAGGCCGAGGCGGACGAAGAAGCCCAGGCCGTCGCGGAGACCGCCGCAGACAAAACCTCCGGGAAAACGGAAGAAAAGACCGGCCCGCTCGATCCCGAAGCGCTCCGCGCCAAGATCAAGAAGCTGCCCATCACGTTCGCCAAGCCCACGCCCGCCGCCCCGGCCCTGGCGCCCAAGCAGGACTTGTCCGGCTACAAGTTTCCGCCGATGGACCTGCTCGCCGAACCCGAGTCCAACTTCACCGCCGAGATGGCCAAGATCGTCCGCGAGCAGGCCGAGATTCTCGAGCGCGCCCTTCAGACCTTCAAGATCGACGCCGAAGTCGTCGCCATCGACGCCGGCCCGGTCATTACGCTCTACGAAGTGCAGCTCGCCCCCGGAACGAAAGTCGCCCAGATCAGCGCCATCGCCTCCGATGTGGCGCGCGAGCTGAAGGCGCAGAACATCCGCATCGTCCCCAACACCGCCGGCAAGTCCACCGTCGGCATCGAAGTCCCCAACCTCATGAAGGAAAAGGTCCGCCTCAAGGAGCTGATGGCGCTCGGCGGGTCCGACACCTTCGAGAAGATGAACCTGCCGATGTTCCTCGGTAAGGATGCATCGGGCAATGCATTGATCGCCGACCTGGCCCAGATGCCGCACATGCTCATCGCCGGTACGACCGGCTCCGGCAAATCCATCTGCATCAACTCCATCGTGATGAGCTTCATGTACGCCCGCCGGCCCGATGAACTCAAGCTCGTGCTCGTCGATCCGAAGATGGTCGAAATGGCGCAGTTCCGCGACATCCCGCACCTGATGTGCCCGGTCGTCACCGAGATGGGCAAGGCGTCGGCGATTCTCGAATGGGCCGTCACCAAGATGGAGGAACGCTACGCGCTGCTCGCCGAGGCGGGCGTGCGCGATATCGACAGCTACAACAAGATGTCCTGGGACGATCTGAAGGACCGCTTCAGCCCCGAAACCCCCGAAGAAGAAGCGCAGATTCCGCGGAAGCTGCCTCGGCTCGTATTCATCATCGACGAACTGGCCGACCTGATGATGACGAACAAGGAAGTCGAGGGCTTCATTGTCCGCATCGCTCAGAAAGCCCGGGCCGTCGGCATCCATCTGATCCTCGCCACGCAGCGTCCGCAGGCGAACGTCGTCACCGGCCTGATCAAATCGAACATGCCCTGCCGCATCGCCTTCAAAGTCTCGTCGGGCATGGACAGCCGCATCGTCCTCGATCAGAAGGGCGCGGAACTGCTGCTCGGTCAGGGCGACATGCTCTTCCTCTCCCCGCGCACCAGCAAACTCATGCGGGCGCAGGGCACGCTCGTCGATGACTCGGAAGTGCGCGGGGCCGTCAAGTTCCTCAAGAACATCGCCAGCCAGTCCTTCGAGCCGCAGTTGGTGCAGCTCAAGGCCCCGGGCGCCGGCGGCGAACCGGAACTGGGCGAGCGCGATGAGCTGTTCGATCAGGCCGTGGAGATCGTGCTTGAGACGAAGCGCGGATCTGTGTCGCTGCTCCAGCGCCGCCTTGCGATCGGCTACGCCCGTGCCAGCCGGCTCATCGAAGAGATGGGCGCCGCCGGGATCATCGGCGAATACAAGGGCTCGCAGGCCCGCGAAGTGAACATCACCATCGAGGAATGGGAAGCGCTCAAGGAGCACGCCCAAGCCGAGGCGGCGGGCATGACCGAATCGCCCGAGGCCGCCGCTGCTGATGACGCTGCCACCGATACCGACACCGACGAGGAAGCCCAGCTCCGCGCCATCGCCGAGTCGGACACGCAGACGGAAGAAGACACCGACGACGACACCGAAGAAGAGCGCGAACTGGCCCGCATGGCCGAGTCGGACGATGACGATTCCGATGACGAGGAGGAAGTCGACGAGTACGAGTATGTTGAGGAAGAGGAAGACGACGAAGAAGACGAAGCCCCCTGACCCGCCCCGCACGCCCCTCATCAACCCCCGAAGCCCACGCTTTGAAAGCGTGGGCTTTTCATTCCGGCAGCGCGATCGAAACGACATCGCCTTGGATCGCGACATAAATGCGGCGCGACATATTGTCGACCCACATCTGGTCGTTTGTGAAGCTCATATAGGGAATCGTCAACACGGGATGGAAGTCGCCCGTGGCGGGGTTGAATCGGCCGATGATCATTTCGTCTTGGCTTATGTCGCCGCCTTTGTGGCTTGGGAGCGGCAAGTCGTGCTTTTTGGCCGCCCAGTATTCGCCTTTGCGTCCGGTCGGCTGCGGCACGAGGTGTACATCGCCAAAGGGGATCAAATCATCGGAGCGGCCAAACAGATCCACCTCCGCCAGCTCGCGCGGCGCCTTGTCGTCGAGTTGAAGATGTCCTTCCGTCAGCTTGTACCATGAGTTGCCGACCTGCACATGCACGTCCGACCCCATTGCCCAGACGGAGGCCACGTCGACTTTCAGATCGCTGTACACGACCGTGAAGTTTCCAACATATGCCGACGCCTTGTAGGTGACCTGCATCGGAGTGTCGAGAGCGAGGTCGAACATGCGGGAAGCCAGACGGCCGTAGACCGTGTATGCGGGTTCTTCGTGTTGCAGCGCGGTCATGGTGGCGGTGCGCCCGCCGCGGCGCGTCAGCCAGGTGAAGCCGCCGGGAAAACACAGGTTCGATTCGAAGTACGCCGGCAGTTCAAGCGCCCCGCTGTCTTCAAGCTCATGCTCGAATGATTGCATCTCGCCCGCGAAGATATCACGATGATAGGTTCGGATGTCTTCGTCGATTTCGACCGATCCGCCTTGTGTGTTGCGCACAATCACGAGGACATCATGAATGCGCCCGTGGCTCTCATCCCAGTTATTGTCCAGAAAGTAGGCGCGGGCGATGGTCGGGTCGTTTCTCACGCGTTCGCACAGATCCCGATAGTTTGGTTGCCATTGCTCGGGATGACGATGCGGCGCGATGTCGATACCGGGATACCCATTGACGCGGGGCCCCAGCAGCGGGATTTGGCCGGGATGCTGAGCAAACACCGCTTCGCGTGACGCCGGCGTGTCGAGCGCGACGAGATACATCTCCGCCGCGTCCACGAGTTGGCGATTCGACGACCGCATCCGCCTCGCCACGACATCCACGTTCAGCGGCAATCGGATCAGCCGCGCCACCGCCAGCGATGCCGCCTGCATGGTCGTGTCGCCGTCGAGTACCCATTGGCGCAGCGCCTCGGCGTCATCGCAGATACCCGCCGCGATCGCGGCGGTCGCGCCGCCGGTCTGGCGCAACGCGGCGAGTTCGGCTCGGGCGTTCTTCACGTAGCGCGCCCGTTCCGCGAATAGATCCATGACGGTGTCGGCTTCGAGCGGCACGGATGCAATCGCGCAAATGACGAATCGATCAGCGGCAGGCGTATCCGTATGACGCAACCAGTTCAGCAGCGCGGTGGTCGCGGCTTGCGACATGTCGCGGTGATCGAGAAGGTGGCGCCCGACGATGTCGATCACGCCCGCCGGCGCGGGCAGAGCTTTTTCACCGGGTTCAAAGAGCGGATCAACAGATGGGTAGAACGCCCCGGCGATGACCCGTGCGCGTGACGGCGCATTGTCGCCTTTCGAAAACAGGTCAACGGAGTCGGTGTCCTTCGCCGCTTCGATGGCGTTCTCGATGATTCCCTGAGCGATCTGCCGGTCGCTGAACATGCCGCACCGAGCCAGCACGCGCGCCAGCGACGCATCGGGTTCCGCCTCGAATCGCCTGACCAGCGGAGCCGGGTCGAACGACTCGTTCATGGCCAGCAGCGCCTGCGCGACTTTCAACTGGGTTTGCGCGTCGTCCGTTCGATTCAACAGCGCTCGCAACGGAGCGACGGCTTCGGGAATGTGCACATGCGTCAATCCATCGATGAATTCATTGCGCCAGCCGGTGAGGAACGCATCGTCATCCAGCAGCGGAAGCATCGCACGCATCAGCGGCTCGCGCGAAGCGAGCGGGAGCGGCGGTGTCGAATTGCTGTCCGCGTCGTCTTCGGGGCCGCTGAACATCGCGCGCCAGGGCGGCGGTTTGTTCAGAGGATCGGAAATATCCCACGGGAATCCCATCAGCATTGACTGAATCAGATAGCTGCGATGCTCGGCGTCGAGTTGCTCGAAGAGCGCGACGATGCGCGGCGTCCATCGCTTCGGGTCCGCCGCCAGCACGGCGCGAAGACTCGACGAATCGTGCTGGGCCAGATTCAAAAAGACCGCATCGGCATCGTCGATGGGCAGCTCGAAGAGGAATTGCACATCGAGCGCGTAACGATGAGCGGGATCGTCGAGCATCGCATGGCGAAGCGTTCGCGCCCGTTCGGCGTCGCCGCGATCGAGCGCGAGTTTGTAGCGCAGGCGGCGAGCTTCGCGATAGGGTTTGGCCGCCGTCGGCTCGATCGCAGCCAGCGTCCTTTCGGCGCGGGCCGGGTCCAGTTCGCAAAGCCGGCGCATGGCATGGACATCGGGATAGGACGGGTGAAACAGGTCGATGTCGCATGTTGGATCGCTGCCGTCGGCGAGGGCCGCCAGATCATCGAGCAGTTGGCCGCGGTAAGCCAGCGCAATTCGCAAAGACTTCACATCGGCGGCGCGAACGCCTTGGTGATGGGTGAACTGATGGTAGAGCGCGAGCAGCTTTTGCGACGTCGCGTCATCATCTGGCAGGAACTTGGCAAGATCGCCATCAAGCAGCAGATTCGGTTCAGCGAACGCCGCCTCCGCAAGACGCCGCTGTGTCGCGGCCGAAGGCGCGGGTTGATCGTAGCCGAATGACCAGTACCCCAACAGCGCCTCGATCGGCGCATCATCCGGCGGCGGGGCGTCGGCGGGCCAGTGCCAGCCCAGATGTTCCCGCCATGTCGGCGCGGGGGCCCACGCATTGAGCATCGTGTCGATCAACTTCGTGTCGCGCTGCTCACAAGCCGGCAGGGCCAGAAGGCAGAGCAACATGAAATGGCGAGGTCGCATGGGGCCTCCGGAAGGGGGGATGGTGGATCATATCGGCCGCGGCAGGCCCCGGCGACACTTGTTTCATGGATGAATCGCGACGTCTGTATCGACGGGGCAAACCTCAGAAGGTTCGGGCGCGGGCCAATTTGGCAAATGGATTTCGCACCGGGATGATTCTTGAGCTATCTTTAGCGGCAGGAGATGGCCATGCACGCGATTCGGAAAATGATGGGTCTTCTGGGGCTGTTGTGCGCCGTGTGCGTCGGGGCGGGGTGCGGCACGCATGAGCGGATGTTTCAGACGGATGTGCTTGTGTACGGGGGCACGCCCGGCGGAGTGGCGGCGGCGATCTCGGCGGCGCATGCGGGGCGGCGCGTCATCCTTGTCGAGCCGTACGCGCGCGTCGGCGGGATGACGACCAACGGGCTTTCCCATACCGACTTCCGCACGTTCGAGTCGCTCACCGGATTCTTCCTGCGCATGACCGAGCGATGCGAAGCGGAGTATCGGCGAACGGACGGGGCGGATTCGCAAGCGGTGCGCGAGTGCATGCGGGGCACGCAATGCGAGCCGCATGTGTATCAGAAGGCGATCGACGACATGATCGGAGCCGAGCCGAACATCACCGTGCTCACGCAGCATCATCTGATGGGCGTGACGCTGCGGCGCAGCGGCGAGGACCCGTGGATGACGCATCTCAACGGCGCGCAGTTCGCCTCGCCGCAGGGACCGGCGGTGATCAGCGCGCATCAGTTCATCGACGCCAGCTACGAAGGCGACCTGATGGCGCTGGCGGGCGTCGAGTACGCGCTGGGGCGCGAAGCGAAGGAAACCTACGGCGAATCGCTCGCGCCCGACAAGGCGGATGATCAGCTTCAGGGCTACAACTTCCGCATGTTCATGACGCAGGTCCCCGAGAACCGCGTCATGCCCGCCAAGCCGCCCGGCTACGACCGCGCGCAGTTCGTCGAGGTCCTACCGCTGCTCGAAGACGGGCGCATCGTGCGCGTGTTCGGCACGAGCAAGGCCATCTTCAAATCGCAGACGCCCCATCAACCGCACGACAAGTACGACATCAACGACGTGTCCAAAAGCCCCGTGCGCCTGTCGATGCCGGGCGATCAGAACGACTGGGTCGAGGGCCATGCAGCCGTGCGTCAGCGCATCTTCGATCATCACATGAACTACGAACTGGGCCTGCTCTATTTTCTGCAGCACGATGCGGCCGTGCCCGCCAAGTCGCGCGACGAGGCGCTGACGTGGGGGTTGTGCCGCGATGAGTTTGCGGCGACGGGGTATGTGCCGGAGCAGCTTTACATCCGTGAAGCGCGGCGGATGCAGGGCGCTTACATCTACACGCAGAAAGACGTCGAGGCAGAACCGGGCGATGTGCGATCGAAGCTGCACACCGAGTCGATCGCCGCCGGCGACTACGGGCCCAATTGTCACGGCACATCGCACGACGGGCCGCGCTTCGGCGGGGCGCACAGCGGCGAGTTCTATCAGAACGTCGCGCCGTATCAGATTCCCTACGGCGTGATCGTGCCCAAAAAATGCGAGAATCTGCTCGTGCCGGTGGCGGCGTCGAGTTCACACGTCGGGCTTTGCACGCTGCGCTACGAGCCGATCTGGTCATCGCTCGGCGAAGCGGCGGGGCTCGCGGCGCACCTGGCCATGCAGGAGAAAATCCCGGTGCAACGCGTGAAAGTGCCCGCGCTTCAGGCGCTCCTGCACGCGGAGGGCTCGGCCACGATCTACATCAGCGATGTACCCCCGTCCTCGCCCGATTTCGCCATGACCCAATGGTGGGGCACGCTCGGCGGGTTCCATCATCTTGTCCCGCCCACTTCCCCGTACGGCACGCGCGGCAAGAACATCGCCGGTCAGTACTACGAGGCCTTCCCGTTTCACGAAGCCAAGCTCGACGCTGCCCTCGATGACGCGACGCGGAAGTTGTGGATCGCGATCGCGGAGCAGATGTACATGGACGTGAAGCCGCTGCAAAAGGCGGCGACGCGCCGCGACTTCATCGCCGCGGCATATGCCCAGAAGCGGTGAGGATCTATTGCTGATGACGCAATCGGTGTCTCGCGCTTTGAAAGCGTGGGCTTGTGCGTTTGATTCGCTGTGCGTGCGGCGCGACAATGGTTTGGTTCGATCTTTTGGATCATCAAGGAGGCGCCCCATGCAACGAAGGCAATTTCTCAAGGCGGGCATCAGCGCGGGTATCGTGCTGCCGGCGCTGGCGCGCGTTTCGTTTGCGAATCCGACGGTGCGGCCGCGTCGCGTGGCGCTCATCGGGTCGGGGTGGTACGGCAAGTGCGATCTGTTGCGATTGATCCAGGTCGAGCCGGTCGAGGTGGTGGCGCTGTGCGATGTGGACTCGAAGATGCTCGCCGATGCGGCGGCGATCGTGGCGTCACGGCAGAAATCCGGCAGGGAGCCCGCGACGTACAGCGACTACCGCACGCTGCTTGCGGAGCGCGAGCTGGACCTGGTGCTCGTCGATACGCCCGATCACTGGCACGCCCTGCCGACGATCGCGGCGATGGAGGCGGGGGCGGATGTGTGGGTGCAGAAACCCATCAGCATCGACGTCGCCGAGGGCTTTGCCATGCTCGACACTGCCCGCCGACTCGGGCGCGTCGTGCAGGTCGGGACGCAGCGTCGCAGCACGCCGCACCTGATCGAAGCGCGGGACCGCATCATTCGCCCCGGACTGCTCGGCAAGATCGCGCTGGTGGAGACGTACTGCTATTACCACATGCGGCCGACCGGCAATCCGCCCGACGAAGCGCCGCCGGCGAATCTGGATTACGAGATGTGGACCGGCCCCGCGCCGATGCGGCCGTACAACAAGTTGGTCCATCCGCGCACCTGGCGCGCGTTCATGGAATACTCCAACGGGATCATCGGCGACATGTGCGTGCACTTCCTGGACTGCGCCCGATGGATGCTCGAGCTGGGCTGGCCCACGCGCGTCGATTCGACCGGCGGCATCCTCGTGCAGAAGGACGCCAAGGCCAACACGCCCGACACGCAGACCGCCGCGTGGGACTTCGGCGACCTGCGCATGACCTGGACGCACCGCTCATGGGGCACCGCGCCCGATCCGGACTATCCGTGGGGCATGACGATCTACGGTGACAAGGGCACGCTCAAACTCTCCGTCATGCGCTACGACTTCATCCCGACCGACAAGAAAGCCCAACCCATCCACGGCGACGTCGTCATGGAACTCGACCAGTACCCCGAGGACAAAACGGAAAAAGACCTGGAAAAACACGTCGCCCCGGCGATCCGCGGGCATATGAAGGACTGGCTCGCCGCCGTCGACGCGCGGACGAAACCCGTCGCCGACATCGAGCAGGGCCACATCTCGACGGCCTCGTGCATCCTCGCGAACCTCTCGCTCAAACTCGGCCGCTCGCTCAACTGGGACCCGATCAAGCGCCAAGTCCCCGGCGACGCGGAGGCGAACGCGCTGTTGACGCGCGCGTATCGCAAGCCGTGGGTGCATCCGGGTTGAAGAGACCCATGCTTGAAAAGCATGGGCTTCGGTGGTTTTGACTCCTCCCCCGGCCCCTCCCTCGGAGGGAGGGGTGTGAAATCAGTTGAGTCCCGTGGTGGGACTCAGGACGAAGTAGCAGACGAGGGTGACGATCACGACGCCAAGGAGGTTGAGGACGAAGCCGGTGCGGGCCATCTGGGGGATGGTGACGTGGTCGGAGGCGAAGACGATGGCGTTGGGGGGGGTGGCGACGGGGAGCATGAAGGCGCAGCTTGCGGAGATGGCGGCGGGGATCATGAAGAGGGCGGGGTCGACGCCGACGCTGTTGGCGGCGGCGCCGAGGATCGGCATCAGCAGCGTGGTCGTGGCGGTGTTGGAGGTGACTTCGGTCAGGAACGTCACGGCGAAGCAGATCATGGCGATGACGAGCAGCGGGGGCCAGTGGGCCAGGACGTTGAGCGAATCGCCGATCGATTGGGCCAGACCGGTTTCCTTGAAGGCCTCGGCGATGGCGATGCCGCCGCCGAAGAGCAGGAGGATGCCCCAGGGGATGTCCTTGGCGGTGGCCCAGTCCAGCAGATGTTCGCGCTCGCCGTCGGCGTCGTGCTCGCCGCTGGGAATCAGGAACATGGCGATGACGGCGGCGATGGCGACGGTGGCGTCCTCGGCGAGGGGCATGTTCAGATACCCGGCCCATCCGCCGTCGGGACTCGTCCGCGTGATCCACAAAAGCGCGGTGACGCTCATCACCGCCAGCACCCGCCGCTGATATTTCGTCCACGGTCCCAGCGATTCCATCTTCATGTTCATCGCGCCGTCGATGCGGGCGCAGAGGACGAACGCCGCCGCGATGAGCATCAGCGCGCTGATCGGCAGGCCGACTTTCATCCACGCCGCGAACGACACCTGATGCACCGAGAATTTCTCGTACGCGCCGACGAACACCCCGTTGGGCGGCGTGCCGACGATCGTGGCGATCCCGCCGATGCTCGAACCGTAGGCGATCGCCAATAGCAGCGCCGCGGGGAATCGGATGTGCCCCTTGTGTTCTTCGAGGACGGCCAGCGCGACGGGGAGCATGATGAGCGTCGTGGCGGTGTTGGAGATCCACATGGAGCAGACGGCGGTGGCGAGGAGGAAGGCGATGACGAGTCGGCGGCTCGAGCCGGAGCCGACGAGCCGGATCATGCCGTGCGCGACGCGCAGATGCGTCTTTGATTTTTCGGCGGCGCGGCTCAACATGAAACCGGCCATGAACAGCAGCACGAACTTGTCGCCATACGCCTCGGCGATCTGCTTGTGGTTGAGCACGCCGGCGCAGGGGAAGACGGCGAAGGGGACGAGCGCGGTGACGGGGATCGGCAGCGCTTCGGTGCACCACCAGGTCGCGCAGATGACCGTCACCGCCGCGGTGATCGCCGCCGGGGGCGCCATCTGGAGCGACAGCTTGCAGCCGACGTAGGTCATGACGCCCAGCAGCAGGCCGGTCAGAAGTGCGGTGAGCTTGAAATTCTGCCTCATGAGCCGTTGTTATCGCCCGTCGCGCGGTCGGCGTCAATCGGCGAGCGGTGCAATCGGGCGGGGGGGCGAATACAATGGCGGCCCATGACGCAGGCGGATGGCAAGCGCGTGACCGTCGTCAACCTCATGACCTCCTCGTACTCGGGGGCCACGTGGCTCAACCTGCTCATGGACACGCATTCGCGAATTTTCGGCGTCGGCGAGATCGACTACATCGCCAAACTCGGCGCGGGGACCTGCTCGGTGCATGGCGCGGCTTGTCCGTTCTGGGCGGATATCAAGCCGGTCAATGACCCGTCGCTGTACCTGCAACTGGCCGAAAAGTCCGGCAAAAAAGTGCTGTTCGTCAATAAGTCCCGCCGCATGCTCGACGCGCAGAAGCATCCCTTGATCGATCAGCGCTTTCTGTTCATGGTGCGCGACGGGCGGGCAGTCGTGGCGTCGCGCCTCCGCAAGTATCCGCACATGAAAACGTGGGACGCCTGCCGCTGGTGGGCCAAGTCGATCCGCAAAAAGGAACGCATCGTCCGTCGCTACCCGCGGCAGCACGTGCTCGACCTCCGCTACGAAACGCTTCAGCAGGATCGCGAAGGCGAACTCAAACGCATCTGCGATTTCGTCGGCGTCGCGTACGAGCCGGGCATGAACGACTGGCTTTCGCAGGATCATCACTGCATCGGCGGCAGCGGCAGCGTGATCGATCAACTGCGGCGCAAGTACGGGCATGATGCGGGGCGCTCACCGGACGCGCCGGTGGATACGAACATCGTCGCGCGCGATTTTTACGACAAGCAGGACGCCAAGGCGTTCGTCGACGATCGATGGAAAAAGGAGTTGACGAGCGGGCAGCTCAAGCAGTTCTGGCTCATCGCGGGGCGAACCAATAAACACTACGGCTACCCGTCGGGGTGGCCTTCGTAATTCCACATCAACCGCAAGGAGAACGCATGTTCCACCATTGTGTGCATTTCTGGCTGCGTGAGGATCTGTCGGACGCGGACCGCAGGAAGTTCATCGACGGCGTGAAGGCCATCGGCAAGAGCGCGAATGTCAAGAGCGTCCGCGTGGGCGTGCCGGCGGGGACGCCCCGGCCGGTCGTCGACAATTCCTACAGCGTGCAATTGCTGGTCGTCTTCGCCGACAAGGCGGCCCATGATGCCTACCAATCGCCCGATGACCCGGTGCATCAGAAGTTCATCGACACGTTCAAGACCTTCTGGACCCGGGTATTGATCTACGATTCGCTGGAGGCGTGATCCCCGTTGAGCGACGCCGCTTCCTGCCGTGAGCCGGTCGAACGGGCGGCGGGCTTTTTTCATGGGGAAAGCAGGCCGCGAGCGGCCTCGCAAAACGCGCGGTTCCGGCGGTACAATGTTCGCGAGGTCCGATTCCCACATCTCGGAGCAAACATCATGCAGCGTCTGAATCGTCGGCAATTCGTGGTCGGTTCACTGGCGGCGGCGGGGGCGATGACGCTTCCGATCACGCGCGTGCGCGGCGCCAATGACAAGATCGGCATCGCCATCATCGGACTCGGCGGCAAAGGGTCGCAGCACCTGGAGCAGTTCGCCGGGCTCGCCGACGCGCGCGTTGTGGCCATCTGCGATCCCGACTCGAAAGTGCTCGGCGGAAAGGTCGAGGCGTTCGAGAAGAAGCATGGGTACAAGCTGGCGAGCGAGACGGACCTGCGCAAGATCATGGACCGGAAGGACGTCGACGCCGTCGTCGTCGCCACGCCCAACCACTGGCACGTGCTCGCCGGTCTGTGGGCCTGTCAGGCGGGCAAGGATGCGTATGTCGAGAAGCCCATTTCGCACAACATTCACGAGGGCCGCAAGCTCGTCGAAGCGGCTCGCAAGTACAAGCGGATCGTGCAGGGCGGGACGCAGCAGCGGTCCGACCCGGCGCTGGCGAACGTCAAGAAGTTCATCGCCGAGGGACACCTCGGCAAGATGCAGTACATCCGCGCCAACCGCTACGGCGTGCGCGGCAGCATCGGCAAAGTCACCGGCCCGACGCCGATTCCCGACTACATCGACTACGATCTGTGGTGCGGACCGGCGGAAAAACTGCCGCTCATGCGCAAGAATCTGCACTATGACTGGCACTGGGTCTGGAACACCGGGTCGGGCGAGATGGGCAACTGGGGCGTGCATATTCTCGATGACGTGCGCAATTTCCTCGATGATCAATCGCTCCTGCCCAAGCGCATCATCGCCGGCGGCGGGCGATTCGCATGGAACGACGACGGCGAAACGCCCAACACGCATTTCGTCTACTACGACACGGGCATCGTGCCGGTCGTCTTCGATCTGCACAATCTGTCGATGAAAGCCGGTTCGTCCGCCGCCAACGCCTATCGCAACATCCGCGACGGCGTGATTATTCAGTGCGAAGGCGGCTACTACGCCGGCGGACGCGGCGGCGGCGCCGCGTTCGACAACGACGGCAAGCGCATCGAGAAGTTCAACGGCGACAGCGGCCGGGGTCACGCGCAGAACTTCCTCGACGCCGTCAAATCCCGCGATCACAAGAGTCTCAAGGCCGAGATCGAAATCACGCACTACTCCAGCGCCTGGTGCCACCTGGCGAACATCTGCTACCGCGTCGGACATGCGTACAAGAAGGACGAAGCGATCGATGCGGTCAAGGGACTCAAGCCCTGGGACGAAGTCATCGACGGGTTCCACGAGCATCTGGCGGCCCAGAACGTCGACGCAGCCACCGCCGACATCAAACTCAGCGCCATGCTCGAACTGGACGCAACGAAGGAAACCTTCACCGGCCCGACCGCCACTCCCGAAACACTCGCCCTGCTGCGCCGCGATTACCGCGCACCGTTCGTCGTGCCCGAAGAAGTCTAAGTTCGCGCATTCACGCCATAGCCGGGCCGCTACGCGGCCCCGGTCTTTCGTATCAAGCACAGACCAGGGCCGCGTAGCGACCCGGCTATGGATTTTGTAGGATGTTGCCAATGCCCTGTTACTTGTACTCCTATCACGGGCATGGCACGTGGATGCCGGACCGACGGCACGGCTATGTGCACCGCATGCGGGGGTTGCAACCATTTGATCCGAGCATGGCAAAAGCGTATCGCGCGCAGCAGCGCGAAGGCGCGGTGTTGTTTGAGCGTGAGCACCAGTTGTTGATCGTGCGGATAGCGCGCGGCGCCGATGCGTTCATCGATGCGATCGTTCACGCCGTCGCGACGGAGCCGACGCATGCGCATGTGCTCATCAGTTGGAAGCACGATCGCGATTGGAAAAGCATGCGGACAAGCGTGCGATCGGCGATCACGCGGGCGCTGAACGAACAGTTCGGCAAGCGCTCATGGTTCAGCGACTCGCCCTCCCGCAAGCGTGTGCACGACATCGAGCATTTCGATTATCTGATGCTCGAGTATCTCCCGAAGCACTCAGGGGTGCAGTGGTTTCGCGAAGCGGATGTGAAAGCGGCGCGGCGTCGCGCGGCGAAGTGAAGTGTGATGCATTGAGTAGCCGGGCCGCTGCGCGGCCCCGGTCGACCAGGGTCGCGTAGCGACCCGGCTACTTGAAGACTTCAGCGAGGTATGAACATGGCGACGTATCTCATCACCGGCGCAAATCGCGGCATCGGGCTCGAACTGGCGCGGCAACTGTCCGCACGGGGCGACAGCGTCATCGGCGTCTGCCGCGATGCGTCGGCGGAACTCGATGCGACCGGGGCCCAGGTGCATGAGGGCGTCGATGTGACGGATGACGACTTCGTGGCGCGACTGGCGAAAACGCTCGCCGGGCGATCGATCGATGTGCTCATCAACAACGCCGGCGTGCTGAGCGTCGAAACGCTCGGCGACATGAGCTTCGATCGCATCCGCCGGCAGATCGAGGTCAACGCCATCAGCCCGCTGCGCGTGACGACCGCGTTATTGAGCACGCTGCATGCAGGGTCGAAGCTCATCGTCATCACGAGCCGCATGGGCTCCATCCAAGACAACGGCAGCGGGGGGTATTACGGGTACCGCATGAGCAAGGCGGCGGTGAACGCGGCGTTCAAGTCGCTGGCCAACGATCTGCGATCCAAGCGGATCGCTGTCGGCATCCTGCACCCGGGCATGGTGGCGACGGAGATGACCGGCGGGCAGGGCATCGACGTGCGCGACTCGGCGGCCAATCTGCTCGCCCGCATCGACGCGCTGACGCTGGAGAACACGGGCGTGTTCCAACACGCCAATGGGGAGATTTTGTCGTGGTGAGCGTTGAGGGAGACGGATGGGCGAAGCCGCGAGCGGCCAAAAAAGCAGGCACGCAAGCTGCGACCCGCGCGGGGTCAGCGGCTTACGTGCCTGGGGGACAAGAAGGCACGATGAATGGGGCGGCGATCAGGCGGCCACGGCGCCCGTGCGGTCGGAGCCGAAGAACTGCATGAGCTGCTTGTGCATGGTCATGATCTCAGCGTAAATGATCCGGGCCTCGGCGTTGTTGGCCAGGTAATCCTCAAGCGTCATGCGATCCGTCGCGCTGATGGCCTCGTCCACGAGCTGCCACACGAGTTCGCTCACCAGGTCACGGGTTTCGGGGGTCATCGGCATGGCGGGTCTCCATCTTTCTTGGGTACGCTTTTGTACCGTTTTGGTCTATTGCGGCCCCAGGGGGCTCATTTTTCGGCTGTTTCCGACGATTGCGATCTGAACACGGTTTTAATACGCAAAGGCCATGCCGAATCAAGAAAAGGCGGCGGATTTAACCTTAAGCATTGTCGGGCCGATGGTTTTGAGTATGTGGTCCACCGGAGGCGGTTACAAGAACGGGACAACGACGACGCGGCGGCGGGCGGAACGGCACGCCGTCGAGACACTTTCATGTAGTCTCGGGCGGGTGGTGGATCTGTCGGCGACGGGGATGCGCCTCGCCTGCGCCGACAAGCCGCCGGTTCAGGTGGGGCAAACCGGCAAGGTGACGCTGTCAAGTCCCGGCGGATCGCTGCAAGTGAACGGGCGCATCGTCTGGCTTCGCCGCGTCGGCGGGCTGACCAGCAAAAAGCACGAAATGGGCGTCGAATTCGTCCGACTTGCCCCCGGCACGACCGAGGCGATCGATTCGCTGATCCGCTTCGGCTTCTTCAACGCCCCCAGCGCCGATGGCAAACTCAAATGGAAGCGACGCACAAAGACCCGCCGGGTCATCAAGGCGTCCTTCGACCTGCCCAACTATTATCAGATTCTCCACCTCGGCCCGGACGCCGCGGCCGAGGACATCAAAAAGGCCTACCGCCGCCTCGCCAAACAACATCACCCCGATGCCACCGGCGGCCAAGGCGACACCGCCCAGTTCACGCTCATCACCGAGGCGTACAACGTCCTGATCGACCCCGACCGCCGTGCCGCCTTCGACGCCCGAGCCATCGAGGAAATCGAAGAATAGGTGTCGGGTGTCAGCGATCAGCCATCAGTACATGCCTTCCGCTGACACCTGAATGCGGACCGCTGACGCCTGCATTTCAGCTTTTCATGTTGACGAATTGCAGCGGCACTTCGAGGTTGGAGCCCCGAAGGAATTGGATCACTTCCTGAAGGTCATCGATCTTTTTGCCCGACACCCGCAGTTCCTCGCCCTGAATCGCCACCTGCACCTTCATCTTCGTGTCCTTGATCATCTTGACGATCTTCTTGGCCAGGTCATGATCGATGCCCTCGCGGATTTTGATGTCCCGCTTCAGGGATGCCCCCGTGGTCGGCTCCGGCTCCTTGAACTCGAACACCTTCGTGTCCAATTTCCGCTTGGAGGCGTTGGACAGGAGCATTTCCTTGACCGCTTCCATCTTCATCCGGTCGCCGGTGACGACATGGAGCTTTTTTTCCTTCTTGTCGACGGTGATCTCCGTGTGCACGCCGCGGAAATCGTACCGCTGCTCGATGGCCTTGCGCGTGTTGTTCAGGGCGTTGTCCAGTTCCTGAAAATCGACTTTCGAGACGATGTCGAACGAGGGCATGGGTGATATTCCTTGTGAAAAACCCGGGTTTGCGCGTCCCTTGTATCACCAAGCCGCCCGCTCCGCGACCCCCGGCGAAAAATCTGCGGATTTGTACTCAGAAAAGGATTGACACCCGGAACGACTTGCCGTATATTCCCGTTATCTCATTCTCCTCCTCCGACCCTAATTGGCGCAGACCGATTAGGGTTTTTTCATGTCCGCACATTCCGCTGGCCCGCCCCGCTTGAGCGGGAGCGGGGCTTCCGAAAAATCTCCCCTCCATCAAAAAACCCTTGACATCCTTGGGGCGATCCCGTATATTCCCGTCATCTCATTCTCCTCCTCCGACCCCAATTGGCGCAGACCGATTGGGGTTTTTTCATGGACTCGTCTTTTCGGCCCGCCGCACATCAGCGCGGCGGGCGTTTACCGCTCTCGCATTCCCCGGACCGAGGGCCTACACTGTGCCTTCGCCGCGCACCCTTAGGGATGGACATGCCTGATGCTCATTGGCAAGAACACGGTTGTTTCGATCGATTACACGCTCACCGACCCGGCGGGCAACACGCTCGACTCCTCCAAGGGACGCGCCCCGCTGACATACATTCAAGGCGCCGGCACGCTGATCCCGGGTCTCGAAGCGGCGCTGGACGGCAAGGCGCGCGGCGATGCGGTCGACGTCACCATCGTCCCCGCCGAGGCCTACGGCGAGCGTGACCCCGATCTGATTCAACCCATCCCGCGCTCGCGCTTCGACGCCGACACCGACATCGAAGTGGGCATGCAATTCACCGCGCAGACCGAAGTCGGGCAGCGGATCATGCGCGTCGTGCAGGTCGACGATCACACGGTGCTCGTGGACGCCAATCATCCCCTGGCCGGCGTGACGCTGCGCTTTGAGGTGAAGGTCGTCGATGTGCGTCGCGCCACGAAGGAAGAACTGAGCCACGGGCACGCCCACGGGCCCGGCGGTCATCATCATCACTGAACCCATCGACGCGACATGCGTCAAAATACCCCTTAAAACAAGGACAATTCGCCATGAAGTGGTTTCTGAGTGTCATGCTCCTCGTCGCCCTGTTCGTCGCCCTGCCATACGTGCAAGCCGAGGACAAGGCGCCCGCCGACGCACCCAAGACCGAGGTCAAATCCGCCGAGCCGGCCTCCGCCGCCGGCGACAAGCCCGCCGCGCCCAGCCCGTTCAACTCGCTTAAGGAAAAGGTCAGCTACGGCATCGGCCTGAACATCGGCACCAGCATCGCGCATGACCATCTGGACCTGGACCCCAAGATCATCGCCGAGGGTATCGCCGACGCCATGGCCAAGGCCGAGCCCAAGCTCAAGCCCGAAGAGATTCAGGCCGCCATGGTCCAGTTCCAGCAGAAGCTCGCCGACGACTACAAGGTCGAGCAGAAACAGTACCTGACCGACAACGCCAAGAAGGACGGCGTCAAGGTCCTGCCGTCCGGCCTCCAGTACAAGGTCATCAAGGAAGGCGACGGCCCGATGCCCAAGCCCGCCGACACCGTCAAGACCCACTACCGCGGCACCCTCACCGACGGCACCGTCTTCGACTCCTCTTACGACCGCGGCGAACCGGTGACCTTCCCCGTCCAGGGCGTCATCCCCGGCTGGGTCGAAGCGCTTCAGCTCATGAAGGTCGGCTCCAAGTGGCAGCTTGTCATCCCCGCGGAACTCGCCTACGGCGACAACCCCCGCCCCGGCGGCCCCATCCGCCCCGGCGCCACCCTCATCTTCGACATCGAACTCCTTGGTATCGAAAAATAACCCCCCCCCGGAATTTCCTCCCCTCGAAATTCGGGAATCCACCGCCCATCGAAAGCTCAGGGATCGCCATCCCTGGGCTTTCTTTATGCGCGCAAGAAAAAGCCCGCGTCAGTTCCCGTTGCAGGACTGGTTCGCGGGCGGAGGAGAGAAAAAAGGCGCAGAACGATGGAAATAGGTAAAGCAAGATGCGTGCCAAATGAGAATCGCCGTTCTGGGGCGAAAATCGCTGATGCGGCCGGCTGCGTCCGATAGCCGTGTTCCAATCCGGCACACCTTG
>WGMD01000018.1 GCA_016125255.1 Planctomycetota bacterium
GCATCAAGATGACGAGCTTCGACCGTCAACAGATCGATGCGATCCGAAAGGAACTGAATCAGACCTTCAACACCCAACACCAACCCGCCGTCCAGACACCCGCCCCTTCACGAATTTACAGCACGACAGGGACTTGACCTTCCAAAGGGGGCTACACGCTCGGCGCGCGCGGGTTGCCGCCGGCCCTTCGGCCAACCCGCCCTGCGCAACGATCCAGTGGTTGACCGCAGTCGATGGCCGTATCAGGGATGTTGCGCAACCTTGCGTGGCAGATAGCATCGCGATAACAAGAAGTGGGATCGCACCTCGCATGATCCCTCACCTCAGCAAGGACGATGCCAGCGGTGGGTTTCGACCCTTATACCTCAATTCTTGCCCAATAATCGTGCAGCCGCATGAAGGCTGCCAGCATATTGGGCATGAACCGGTTGCCAGCGCTGTGTGGATTTGTTTCGGGATTGAACCATGCGATCCGCGAGATTCGTTGAGGCTTATAGATGTTGAATCGGCCGCGTTGGCCAAACGCACTCTAAGAGGCACCTACCCATCAGGAGTCAAACCATGAAAGCCATCCTTACCGTACTGTCCGTTGTTGCCGTCTTGGGCCTTACCGCCCCTACCTTCGCCGGCCCAAACACGGGTTCGCCTAGCTTTGGGCAACAGGCAATTAAGCACATGCGAGAAATGCGCGAGCGGCGCGAGCATGCCAAGATGTACGCTCTGACGGGTGATCGGGCCGAGGCCAAAGAGTACCGTTGGGAAACGAAGCTCATCTGGGTCGGCGGAAACCGCGACCGTCGGGTCGTCTACGATCGCGTCCCCGTGGAGTGATCGCGCGAGATGACGCAGAACGGTGATCTGCCTCGCACCGATGCGAGGCAGATCTTGTGCCGGGTATTCGATCGATCGGCTCCACACCGCTCACTGACTTGGACCACCCAGCCGTGTTCTGGTACATAGCCCAGCATGGCATCCAAGCTGACCGATTTACAGGTCGAGCGCTTCGAGCGACTGGCGTGGCCTTTCCTGCCCATGTTGCTTCGAGCGGCGCAATGCATGACGCATCGAGACGACCAGGCAGAAGACCTGGTCCAGGAAACCATGATCAAAGCGATGCGGGCGATTGACCGGTTCGAGGAGGGCAGCGACATGAAGGCGTGGCTGCTGACGATTCAGCGACGGACCTTCATCGACCTGTACCGGTCACGCAAACATCGGAGGGCTGAGCGCTCCTTGGATGATGACAAAGTGCCGGAACCTACGGATGACGGCGGGCACGATGCCGAAGGGTTTGACCGGCGGTGGGAGCAGCCGGAACAGTTGCTCAATCGATTCGATGATGATCAGATCATCGACGCACTCCGTTCGCTGCCGGACGAAATACGCTGGACGCTGCTGCTGGTGGACGTAGAGCAAATGGACCAGCAGCAGGCGGCCGAAGTGCTCGATGTGCCAGTGGGCACGATCAAGTCGCGGGCACATCGCGGTCGCGGCATGCTGAGGAACAAGCTCTACGAATTGGCCCGGCAACGCGGCTGGGTCGAGCCGAAGCCTGCGGACGACAATGAGGAATGACGAACGATGACAGCGAAACGGTCACAAAACGATCTCGATCGCGCGACGCAGGCGCGGCTGTCGAAGCTGGCGTCGCGTCCGGTGGATACTACGGCCGTATCGTCACGGTTGCGCACCAAGATGATTAGATGCCGCGCAGACAATCGGTCTGCCATATTCGGATTCCCCGTATGGGCACGATGGGTCGGACGCAGCGCTATAGCGGCCTCACTCCTCGTCGCGGTGACTCTGCTGTTCGTGATGAGCCAGTCCGGGTCGACTGTGTACGCCGCGCCGGCGGAGATGGTGCGGCTTCATCGCGACCTGGTCGCCGGGCGCGCCCCGGTTGTGCCGGTGGCCAATCTCGCCGAAGCGAAGAAGGTCATAGATTCAAAATGGCGGGAAGCGCCGGCCATCCCCGATCAATGGGACCACAACGTGCATGCCTGCTGCCTCCGTGATGTTCAGAGCCGGCAGGTCGCCTGCATTCTGATGAAGCAAGACAACGTGCCGGTGACGGTGGTCCTGGCGCGAACCAAGGACTTCCGTTCCCCAGACGACGGCACGGTCGATTATCACGGTCACAAGTACGCCGTGTTATCGCGTGACGGCGTGAACATGGTGATGACGCAACAGGGTGCGCGTTGGATGTGCCTGATGGGTGAACTTTCCCAGGAATCGCTGCTGCGCATCGCTGATAATTTGGTTGACAATGGCGAGAGCCCGTAAGTTGAAAAGATGCATCTGAGCTGACCATAATGCAACACACGCTCATCTACATGCTGGTAATTGCCTTGAGTGGACTTCACCCGACATCGCCTCAGCAGCGGTTCCATTGCCGGATGACGGGGAAGCGGGATTTGGTGCGGTGTTGCTGTGAACGGCGCGACGCGGAAGCCGCCGCCTGCGATTCCAAGACTGGCGGCTGTGCTACCAGCGGCAAGACAATCTGCTGCAAGTCCAAAACGCCGTGCGATCGAAAAACGCGCGATGAGGATACGTCTGTAGCTGCATCCAACTGCTGCATCATCACAAACATCGTGGCAAACACACCCACGGTGGTGGATGGGCCTCGCCGGAGTCGCGATATTGACGACGCGGTCCACGGTCAACCGATCGTAATCCCGGCCGTTCGAAATGACCAACTGTACAGCGGTCATGCTCCGCCCACTTTTGTGATGCTGAATCGCAATGGATCACCGGGCATGATGCCACGATTTATTTTGCATTGTTCATATCTGATTTGATCGCCCTCCATCACTTCGAGTCGTCGCGTCAAAACGATTGACGATCGCTGTTCCATGCACCGTCCGCACGGTGGCCGCGAAGGCCATGCGCGGACGAATGAATCACGAGCTTCCTCATGAAACGAATTCACTGCACTCTGCGCGCCTTAGGAACCCTGTCGATGTTGGTAGCAACAAGCGCTGTACAAAGCGGCTGCGCGAACTCGTCACCGTTTGACGATCGGCTGTACCCGACTGCCCTGCGAACCACGCCCATCGTGATGCCCAAGTTGACCCAGGCAGCACCACAGGCCGATCCTCAAACACTTTTCAATGGGCTGGACACGCTCGAACTGGACGCATTGGTGGACGCGGTCATGCGGCGCAACCCCTCGATCGCGGCGATGGAAGCGACGTGGCGATCCGTGCGGGCGAGGTTCCCACAGGTCACCAGTCTGGATGACCCGATGTTGTCCTACGCCATCGCACCGGGCACGTTTGGCAACGACGAGATCAATGACGGCCACAAGATTGACATTTCACAAAAGTTTCCATGGCCTGGGAAGTTGGAACTGCGCGGTCGAATCGCCGAGCGCGAGGCGGAGGCCGCCGGACAGGACATCGAAACCGTGCGACAGCGGCTTGCGCAGGAAACCGCTCGTGCGTACTTCGACTACTACTACGTTTTCCGGGCGATTGATATCAACAATATCAACATCGAACTGCTCAAGGAGTTTCAGCGGATCGCGGAGACGAAGTATGCCGCGGGCACGGCATCCAAGCAGGATTCACTTCAGGCCGAAGTCGAGCGGTATCATCTGGAGCATCGCGCCATCGTGCTGCAGCGAATGCTGAGTGTGACGAGGGCGCGGATCAACACGCTGCTTCACCGCGACCCAGAGCTGTCACTTCCCACGCCGCCGAAGCAGGTGGATACTCCAGGAGCTAGACCCGAAGTGTTGGCACTGCGCACTCGTGCGGTTAACGCCCGGCCCGAGCTTCAATCTCTCGCCCGCCAACTGGAGGCGAAGCAAACAGCACGGCAGCTCGCGAAGAAGGAGTACTACCCCGATATCACGGTGATGGGCACCTACAACAGCCTGTGGGCCGAGGAACAACGTCGCTGGATGATTGGGGCGGGGATCAATATTCCTCTTCAGATCGACCGCCGTCGCGGCGCGGAAATGGAAGCTTTGGCGCAGTCCAACCGCGTAGCGGCCGAGTTGGTCGCCGGTGTGGACAAAGTCGCATTCGAAGTTTCGCAGGCCTACGACATGCTGGTCGAAAGCGAGCACGTCGTGCGCCTCTACAACGAAAAGTTCATGCCCGTCGCCGAGGAGAACCTCAAAGCCGCGCGATCCGGCTACGAAACCGGCAAGAACGACTTTCTCACAATGATCAATGCGGAAAAGAACCTGATGTTCGTGCATCTTGCCCGACAGGAGGCGCTGACCGAGTACCACCAGCGATGGGCCGACCTGGAGCGCGCCGTCGGCGGCGACATCGACGCGCCGCCCGTGCAGCCCGGTCAGCCTGACCAACCCAATGGAGACTCGAACAATGAGTAAGAATGAAGTTTTCTCTTTGATCCACCGATGGGGACCATCCGCCGTGATCGTGGCCGCAGTTGTGACGGTCGGTGTTCTCTTTCACCGCCCGATCGTCGCATGGTTCGGCGGTAACCCCGACGCGATTTTCGGTCCATCCGGCGGCATGGCGCATTATGACGTGGGTGATCTTCACTCGGCCGGATCATTGAAGGTCGGCGCACGCATCGACCCCCATCGGCCGATCGTCGGCAAGAACCGTTTGTTGGTCGTCGTAAAAACGGCTGATGGTGACCCGGTCACGGACGCGAGTGTCGAAGCCGTCGCTGTCATGCCCGCGATGGGTTCCATGCCGGAGATGCGGTCCACCTCGCGGTTTAAGCACATCGAAGACAGCCAATATGCAGGTGACCTCGAACTGACCATGGCCGGTGGTTGGCCGCTGACACTGAATGTCGATTCGCCCGCGCACGGTAAGGCGACATTGCACTATGATCTGGCGACAACGATCGACGGGCTGCGATTGACCGACGCGGCCGGCACCGGGAGAAAGAACGATGCGACTGGGAGCAAGCCGCTCAACGATGTCTGCCCGGTGCTAGGCAAGAAAGTGCCTGAGGACGCGGTGACCCTGACTTGGAAGGGTCATAGAATCGGCTTCTGCTGCCCCGGTTGCGACAGGAAGTTCGACGGCTGGACGGAGGAAAAGAAGCAGGCGTTCGTCGATCGCTTCATCAAGGGCGGCAAGCCGATCGCGCAGACCGACAGCGGTACACAACAAAAGAAACCCCTGCCGCCGGCGGAAGGCATCGCGTTCTGGACCTGCTCGATGCACCCGTCCGTCAAATTGAAGGACAAGGGCACCTGCCCGATCTGCAAGATGGACCTGATTCCCGTGACGCACGAGGAGGTGCGCTCGGGCGTCATCTTCGTCGATGCGCAGCGCCGCCAGCTCATTGGCGTCCGCACGACGACAGTCATGCAGCAGAACCTGGACAAGACCATCCGCGCCGTGGGCGTGATCACCTACGACGAGACGCGCCTGACCGATGTGACCCTCAAGTACCGCGGCTGGATCGGCGATCTGTTCGCCGACTACACCGGCAAGCACGTCGAGCGCGGTGAGCCGCTGCTGACGATTTACAGCCCCGAGCTGCTGTCGGCCCAGCAGGAGTATCTGGACGCCTTGGCCGCCACTGCCGTGCCCGGCCGCACGACGCGCGTGGCCGAAGCGGCGCGCGAACGCTTGCTGTTGTGGGATCTGACCGAACGGCAGCTTGACGAACTGGCCAAACGCGGCAAACCACTTCAGTACGTCCCCGTGCTGTCGCCGGCGACCGGCACGATCATCCAGAAGATGGCCGTTAAGGGCAGTGCGGTCGAGCCGGGCAAGATGATCTACCGCGTGGCCGACCTTTCAACACTGTGGATCGAGGCCGAACTCTACGAGGATGAAGTGCCGCTGGTGAGTGTGGGACAGAAGGTTGAGGTGTCCGTTTCCTATCTACCGGGGAAGGGGTTCGAGGGCACGGTGTCCTACGTCTACCCCTACCTCGATCCCAAGACGCGACGTGGCCGCATTCGCGTCGAAGTTACAAATAAGGACGGCCTGCTCAAACCTGATATGTACGCCAATGTGTACATCAAGGTGCCCCTTGGCAAGCAGCTGGCCGTACCCGAAGAAGCGGTGTTATACGGTGGGGAGAACAACATCGTGTTCCTGGACCTGGGTGAGGGCCGCATGCGCCCCCAGCGCGTCAAGCTCGGCGTGCGCGCGACCGATCCGGGTTTGGGTATGGACCTGATCGAAGTGCTCGACGGGCTCAAGCCCGGCGACGCTGTCGTGACGTCAGGTAATTTCCTGATTGCTTCGGAAAGCAAGCTTAAATCCGGCATTGAGAAGTGGTGATGCAGTTATCCGAAATCAATCCGTCTGCGCGCCCCGGCTTTATCCAGCGATTGATCGCCGGCTGCGCCAATAATCCGTTCCTGACGATCCTTACGGTCGCAGCCATCGTTGCATGGGGCTATTACTCGCTGCGTCAGGTGCCGCTGGACGCCATTCCCGACCTGTCTGACGCCCAGGTCATCGTCTTTACTGAGTGGCCTGGGCGCAGCCCCGACCTGGTTGAAGACCAGATCACCTATCCGATCAGCACGGCACTGTTGGCTGCGCCGAAGGTCAAGTTTGTACGCGGCCAGTCGTTCTTGGGCCTTTCGTTCGTCTACGTCATTTTCGAGGACGGCACCGACATCTACTGGGGCCGCAGTCGTGTGTTGGAATACCTCAACTCCGTCACTGGCAAGCTGCCCGATGGCGTCAATCCCACGCTAGGTCCGGACGCGACGGGCGTCGGCTGGGTGTTTCAGTACGCGCTGGTGGACAAGTCAGGCAATCACGATCTATCGCAGCTGCGCTCGTTTCAGGACTGGTACGTCCGATACGCTCTGGAAGGCGTCGAGGGCGTCGCCGAGGTTGCATCCGTCGGCGGGTTTGTGAAGCAGTATCAGATTCAGCTCGATCCCGATCAGGTGCTGGCGTACAACATCCCCATCCAGACCATCATTCAAAAGGTCCGCCGCTCAAACACGGACGTGGGTGGGCGCGTGCTTGAGCAGGCCGGTCACGAATACATGATCCGCGGGCGGGGCTACATCAAGTCCAAGGCGGACATCGAATCCATCCCGGTTGGCATCGGGAAGGACGGCGTGCCCATTCAGATCAAAGATTTGGGCAAGGTGACCATCGGCCCAGACATGCGCCGTGGGCTGGCGGAACTAAACGGCGAGGGCGAAGCCGTTGGCGGCATCGTCATCATGCGCTACGGCGAAAACGCGCTGACCACGATCGAAAACGTCAAGAAACGCCTGGTGGACGTGCGTAAGAGCCTGCCCGAAGGCGTTGAACTGGTCGTTGTGTATGACCGCTCGGAGTTGATAGGGCGTGCCATTGCCACGCTCCGCCACACGTTGATCGAGGAAATGATCGTGGTCAGCATCATCATCACGATATTTCTGCTGCATTTTCGCTCGGCGCTTATCCCGATCGTGGCGTTGCCCATCGCGGTAATTCTGGCGTTCATCCCGATGAGCTATCAGCATCTGACCGCGAACATCATGTCGCTCGGCGGCATCGCAGTGGCTATCGGCGCGATGGTGGACGCTTCGATCATCATTATCGAGAACATCCACAAAAAGCTGGAGACGTGGGAGGAGGCCGGCCGGCCGGCGGAGAAGACGCGCCGCGGCGTGATCGTCGAAGCAATGCAGGAGGTGGGGCCGAGCATCTTTTTCTCCCTGCTGGTGATCACTGTTGCGTTCCTTCCAGTGTTCACGCTTGAGGCGACTGAAGGTCGGCTGTTCCGGCCGCTGGCATACACCAAGACCTACTCGATGGGCTTTGCGGCGATTCTTGCGGTGACGCTGGTGCCGGCGCTGGCGGCGCTGATCATCCGCGGCAAAATACGCGGCGAGAAGTGGAATCCGATCAACCGCATGCTGGTCGCGGGATACGCGCCGGTCGTGCGGTTTGTCGTGAGACATCGGTGGCTGGTGGTGGCCTGTTCAGTGGCCGCGATGATCGCCACCATTCCAGCATTCTTCCGGCTGGGAAACGAGTTCATGCCGCCGTTGAACGAAGGCTCCATCCTGTATATGCCCACCGCGCCGCCGGGCATGTCCATTACGGAAGCGAGCACCATCCTCCAATCGCAGGATCGCAAGCTGCGTGAGGTTCCAGAGGTGCAGTCCGTTTTCGGAAAGATAGGCCGCTCACGCACCGCCACCGATCCCGCACCGCTTTCCATGGTCGAGACCGTCATCGTGCTCAAGCCCGAGAGCGAGTGGCGTGAAGGGATGACATGGGACAAGCTGATTAAGGAAATGGATCAGAAACTGGCTTACCCCGGCATGCCAAATATTTGGTGGATGCCGATCCAGACTCGCACCGAAATGCTTGCCACGGGCATCCGTAGTGCGCTGGGCATCAAGGTGTTCGGCTCCTCGCTTGAAGAGATCGAAGCCACGGCCGTCCAGGTCGAAAAGGCGCTACAAGACGATCCACGGGTCAAGCCCTACACTCGAAGCGTGTTTGCCGAGCGCGTCACCGGCGGCTATTTCCTTGATTTCAACGTGAAGCGCGAGGAGGCTGCCCGCTACGGCATGACCGTCGGCGATGTGGAGGACCTTGTCCAGACCGCCATTGGCGGGATGAACATCGACCAGACTATCGAAGGGCGCGAGCGCTACCCAATCCAGGTCCGCTATGCCCGGCAGTTTCGCGATAAGCTTGACATGATCAAGAAGGTGCTGGTCCCGACACCCACCGGGACACAGGTGCCCATCTCCCACGTCGCCGACATAGATATCAAAACCGGCGCACCGATGATCCGCAGTGAGGACGGCCGGCTCGTCGGATTCGTGTTTGTGGATGTGACCGACATCGGCATCGCGGACTACGTGCAACTTGCACGGCAAGCTGTGGACGAGCGAGTCACACTGCCTGCCAGTGTGCGGCTCGCCTGGGCGGGGCAATTCCAATACTTTGAGCGTGCCAAGGAGAAGCTCAAGATCGTTGTGCCGCTAACATTGTTGATTGTATGCTTCCTGCTGTACTCGAACACGAAATCGGTGATCGAAACCCTCATCGTTCTATTGGCCGTGCCGTTTTCCCTAATCGGCGCGATTTGGTTGCTCTACCTGCTGAACTACAATATGAGCGTCGCTGTCTGGGTCGGCCTCATCGCTCTTGCCGGCCTGGACGCCGAAACCGGAGTGATAATGCTTCTGTATCTTAATCTTTCTCACAAGCGATGGATTGGTGAGGGTCGACTTCAATCCTTCCGCGATCTGGAAGATGCAATCGTCGACGGCGCAGCCAATCGTATTCGCCCTAAGTTGATGACCGTGCTGACGACTTTCATTGGTCTGTTCCCATTGATGCTGAGCACTGGCACCGGAGCCGACGTGATGAAACGCATCGCCGCCCCCATGGTCGGCGGTCTGGCAACGTCGTTCCTGCTGGAGTTAACGGTATATCCTGCGATCTTTGCATTATGGAAATGTCGGAAGGGGCTAACAAAGTAACGATCTCAACATCAGTTGGCGGGAGCAATTGTTATACACATGCCTACTTGAGCGGTGTCGAACTTGATCCAGCAAAACCGTCATTGCTTGTCGGCGCTGTGATGGTGGTCCTCGCCGGATGCGTCCGCGTCGGAATGATGATGGTCCTCATCTTCGGCCGGCTTGAGTTGGTCGCGCTCGGCGTCGGTGAGCTTGGGCAGATGACGGACGAACGAGACGATCTTCCATCGTGTGTCGGCGTCGTCGGCGTTCTCGAATGCGGGCATGCCCGTGCTGCCGATGCCGTTGGCGATGACCCAGTACAACTGGCCGTCGGTCATGTTCTGGATCGCGTCGCTGGCCAGGTCGGGTGCTTCGGGGTGCAACCCCTCTGCGATCTCGCCCCGTTCCAGGCCGGGAGCGCTGTGGCACACCACGCACATCTCCTTGTAATGAGGCAGGGCGTCCGCGATCGCTTTCGGATCGTTGGCATGGGGGTTGGTCTCGATCGTTGCGTGATGGGCGATGGAACGTGAGCTGGCGTAGCCGAGAAACGAGTCGATCGGGCCGAACGATTGCTGTGCCGACACGTTGATGATGCCCGTCGCCGCCACGATCAGCGGAAGGACGATCACCACGGCGAGCATGATCAGCATCCCCCAGACGAGACCCGAGCGGAATCCCCGGGTCTTGCAGCAGGAACCGGTCGGTTTGGTCGCGTTGGCGTTGTCTTGATTCGGCGTTTCCATGGGGTGCTCCTTCGATGATCATTGAGTGATTCAAGTGGTTCAGTGTTCTGTTGAAATCCCGTCGCGCTTCAGTTCTTCCGGCGAAGCCCGGTCAACGACGGTCCCCGCCGGATGTTGATACCAGCCGGGGTCGGCGTAGTTGGCGAGCTTCTCGCGCACCTTGAGGATGGTGAACATGCCGCCCATGTCGATGTAGGAGAACGGCCCGGGCATGCCGACCATGGGGATGCTGTTCTTGGGTATAGGCATCGACATCTCGCTCATGCCCTCCATCCCAAGATGCCCCATCGTCATGTAACCGGGCACGAGCGAACGGACGCGCGTGTCGAGGTCGTCGGGGTTGACGCCGACCATGTTGGGGAAGCCGTGGCCCATCTGGTTCATCATGTGATGGGTCATGTGACAGTGCATCGCCCAGTCGCCGGGATCGGAGGCGACAAACTCCACGTCGCGCGTCGAGCCCACCGGCATGAGCACAGTGGTCTCCGGCCACTGCGCTGTAACCGGAATCTGCCCGCCGTCGGTCGCGGTGACCTTCCAGTAGTGACCGTGGAGATGAATCGGGTGATGATCCATCGCGCTGAGGTTGCCGAAGCGGATGCGCACGCGGTCGCCGAGTTTGGCGACCAGCGGGTCGATCGCGGGGAAGACCTTGCCGTTCATCGTGAGGATGTTGAAGTCGCTCATCGCCAGCGTGTTGGGCCGGGATGTGCCGACCTCGATGCTCCATTCACTCAGCAGGATGGCGAAGTCGCGGTCGACCTTGTATCCAGCCGACGGATTCCGGGGGTGGATGATGAGCATGCCGATCAGGCCCATGCCTTCCTGGGTCATGGCGTCATGATGAGAGTGGTACATGTAGGTGCCGTGCTGGCGCAGGGTCCACTCGTAGCGATAGGTCTCGCCGGGTGGGATGGGTTTCTGCGTCAGGCCGCTGACGCCGTCCATACCGTTGGGCAGATAGATGCCGTGCCAGTGCACGGTCGTCGGCACGGGCAGGCGGTTGGTCACGTAGATACGGACGTGATCACCTTCCACCGCTTCGATCACCGTGCCGTTGACCCGCCCGTTGTAGCCCCAGCATTTGGCCTTGAGCCCGGAGGCGAACTCGTGGTCGATCGGCTCGGGGATCAGGTGGAAGACCTTCACGCCGTCGACGATCTTGAAGGGCAGCGTTGCGGCGTTGGGGGAGACGACGGGTTGGTAATCCTTACCGGGTTCGGCGGGTGCAAGGGCGGGACGGTCCGCGTCTCCTGAATACGTCTTTTCCCACGCCTTGCCCTCGGTGTCGATCTGCGAGGCGCGGGCTCGGGTCCCTGCAAGCAGGGCCGCGCCACCGATCGCCGCCGCGCCGGTCATAAGCATTTCGCGTCGTGTCGCCATGTCAATGGCCTCCTGTGTTGTCAGTTGTGCCGGCCATGCCCGGCATGGTTGTCATGGGAAGAGCGCCCGATCGCATCGAATCCACCATCCGCCCTTGCAGCATGGCGTCCAGTTCGGAACGGGCCATCCAATACGTGTGGAGCGACTCGACATACGATTGAGCCGCGTTGATCTGCTGCTGTTTGGCGAACAGCAGTTGGAAAACGCCCACCTGCATGGCGTTGTACTGAAGCAGAGTCTCCCGGACGATCTGGTCTCGCTGCGGGAGGATTTCGGCGCGGTAGAACTCGGCCGTCCGCCGGGTCGTCAGCAGGCGCTGCCGCGCGGAACGGACGTGCGAACGCAGTTCGACGGCTGTGGCGATGTAGGCCTGCTGCCTGCGCCGCAGCTCCGCCTGCGCAGCCGCCACCCGCGCCTGGCCCTGATCGAACAGCGGGATCGGCAGCGAAACGCTCGGTCCCACGTCCCAATCATGATCTTCACGCTTGGCCTCGGCTCCCAACTCCAGCGACGGGATCAACGCCGTCGCCTTCGTCAGCCCTAACCGTTGACCAAAGGCCACGATTTCCTGTCGCGCCATCGCCAGGTCGAGACTGTTCTCGACCGCCTTGGTCTCCAGGCCCGAAAGGTCCATTGCCTCATCAGGCACATCCGGCAACCGCTGCGGGACCGTCCACTGCGTCGCCTGCTCGCCCCACAATCCCATCAGACGGTTGAGGCGCTCGCGACTGTCGACCACCGCCGCCTGCGCCGATGCCAGGTCTAGGCGGGCCTGGTCGTACAGCGCCTTCTCGTTGTGCAGGTCCAGGTCGCGGATGTTGCCCG
This sequence comes from Planctomycetota bacterium, assembly GCA_016125255.1. Classification (NCBI taxonomy): domain Bacteria; kingdom Pseudomonadati; phylum Planctomycetota; species Planctomycetota bacterium. The sequence continues at coordinate 12,349 of WGMD01000018.1, forward strand.
CCTCGTGCAACTTCCTCTTTGCTTCGTAGGAGGCCGCCGTCGCATCGACGACCTGTCGGTGCATCTCCAGCATCTGCTGATCCGCCACGAGCCGGTAGTAGCCGGCGCGGGCATCGACATCCATGTCCAGCACAGCGGCGCTGAGCTTGAGCTTGGCGCGCTCGAAGTCCGCCTCAGCCACCGCCCGGCGCAGGGGGATGAAGAATACCTCCAGAAAATCCTGCGCCACGCTGAAGGTCAACTCCGGCGAACCGCCGCCGACGATGAAACCCGCCGAGGCATCGAACACCGGGTTCTTGAGCAGCCCCGCCTGAACCACCTCGGCCTGCGCCACGCCCAAGTCCTCATACGTCGCCTGGAGCCGGCGGTTGTTCAGCAGAGCGACCTGCACCGCCGCGTCGGCCGTCAGCGGTTGGACCAGCAGTTCCTTCACCGCCTGGTCCGCGCGGGCGTCAGTGTCACCATCGCGTCGCCAGACGACGTCGTGGCCGATGCGCGTATGAACCTGATTCTGCACGTCGTTGAATCCCGCATCCGGCGGGACCGGCGCGCAGCCGCCGATCCATACAACCGAGACCAGCGGCAAGATGAGTCGTTTGACCATGAGAATGCTCCTTCGGCGTCGGCCCGACCGTTGCAGGCCGTGACCGCCGCGCGTGGGAATGACAGCGGCGATCACTTGTGGTGCTCGTCCTTGGGCTTGAGGGTCTCCGTGATCTTCCCGCACCGGAGCATCTCGCTGCCAAAGTAGGGGTTGGTCACCTTCTCACCCAACTGCAGCCACGGGGCCTTGGCCATCGGGCAATACGCCTGGCGAATCTCCGGGGCAACCTTCGCCGACGGCGGCATCAGATGCGCCAGCTCCACCACGTCCGGGCTCATCGCCTTGAACGAGGCCCGCATGGCCTTGATGTCCTCGGCTTTGCCGTGCGCGACTTTGGCGATCTTCTCCGCGATCGCTGCGACCTTCTCCTGATCGGCGTCCGACAAATCGTGGGCGGTGTGATGGATGATGCTCAGTTGCTTCTCAGACCCGTCGAACTTGTCGTTGGCCAGCAGGTCCGACAGGGCAAGGTAGGCCGCGACGAGCTTGTCCACTGATTCCTGTGCCGATTCGCCGGCGGCGTGCTCGTGGTGATCGGCATGATTCTCGTCGGCCTCGCCAGCGCCTGTGGCATGGTGGTGGTCGTGATCATCCGCCTTGGCATGGGATTCGTGTTCGTCGTGACCGGCCGCCCCCGTTGTCGCCGGGCTTGCGGTCCCCTCGGCCAGAAGCACGTTGGCCGGCGGTGTGTAAGCGGATTCCGCGGCGCGCGGGCTGGCCGGGTGGTCGCTGGGCGTTTGGACGCTCGCCTGATTCGCGGAGCACGCGAACAACATCAGAGCGAACAACGGAAGTATGAGTGTCCGAAGGATCATGATCGTATCCTTTCTTGCGTAGGTACTACGCAGGAGAGCCAGTTCGTGAACCGAACTTCACTGTGAAGTCCGGCAAGAGTGAATTCAACGGTGCTGAATATCAGGGATGACGATTAGCGCAGCCCGTTCCGCGAGCGGTAGCCCTCACGAGCGAGCGCATCGATCACATGCCGGCATGACGCCTCATGGCTGGCGCGATAACAACAACCGCGCCCAAGGTGCGCGGAGGCGTCGTGAACCGGTTGGAGATTCGCTAAATCGTCAACAGACAGTGAAGTGCGCGCAGGGATACCCCGCCGTGTCCCGGCGGATCGTGCCACCGATATGCGTTGACCACGGTAAGCGAGCCGTGATCCAGGGAAACGTATTGAACGGTCGCGGGCTGAAACTGGAAGCAGACGCTCCCACCCGTCATCATCGAGTCGACCGGCGGTCGATCGTAGCTGGCCCAATGCTCGGCGCAGGAGCACTCATGCGGATGGTGCGGTCCTTGCTCGTGATCTGCGGGTGCCGACGAATCGGACTGATGCCCTGCGTGGTCGTGCCCACCGTGAGTATGAGCGACCACGGAATCCTCAGGATTGTGGGTGTGCGTCTCGGCCAGACAGCAACAAACCACCGGGCTCCATAACCCGATCAGGACGGCCAGTGCAGAATGGATCAGCGGTCTGTGCATCATCGACGGTTAAATTGTACCCGTTAGCCACTCCGATTCAACCAAGTGATCGGCGGCGGTATTCAACACGCGCTGATTCAAGGATTACACACAAATTGCACCGCAATATCTCGACGGATTGCACAGGCGTGGCGCATAATCGTGAGGCACCAGTACGGAGTTGGACCATGAACGCAACAACGTCCGAGTTTGAGGCCGAATGCCGATCGCACCTGGACCGATTCTTCGCGGCGCACCCAGACGCAACGATGGAGCAACGCGCCCACAAAGCGCTGCGCTTGCTGCGAGCCAGCGAGACCCCGATCAAAGGCAAAGTTGAAGGCTGGGCCGCCGGCATCATCTACGCGGTAGGCACCTACGACCGGCCGCCGGTCGGGGTTCCTCATGTTCTCAACAGCGAGTTCGAGGAACTCATGGGCGTCTCCATGGGTACTGCGCGAACGCGGGCGGCCACGGTGCGAGAGTTTCTGATGCTCTGACGCCGGTGGTCGGCGGCTCGCGCATTCCAGATCAAGAAAAACGCCCGGCCGACGCAAGGTCGACACGGGCGCTTCCGGGGGCGAGGTTGATGACGCGATCGTAGCAGCTGCGGCTGAGCCGTCAATTGCGCCTGTTGGTTTCACACCACGCGATGTTCGGGCGGCCGGTGGGGGCGATGAATACAGACGAGGAATTCCTCTTGTTCAAATCGCGGCGACTGCTGGGCGAGCAGCTTGTTGGCTTTGAGTGTAAGAGTGCGGTCGCGGTGTTCAGCGGCGAAATTCCGAGTCCGATCATCATTGTCGTGATCAATGTGCCGCACGGTGTCGGTGAGCAGCTTGTTCCAGCGCCACCCGGCATCTTCCATGCGGTGATGCAGGTCGGAATCCTCGTGCCCCCAACCGACCATACCCTCGTTGCACCCACCGAAGTGGTCCCAGTCGGCGCGCCAGAACAGCCCGCTGCCGCCGAGGTTCGCGCCGCCCTGGGCGTAGAACATGCGATCGCCCATCGGGTGCCGCGCGAGGAAATCGTCCGCCACAATCTGCACGTCGCTGTCCATCATGCTGATCAGTGGATGCCGCGCCAGCCGCATCTTTAGGTTCTTACTCTTGGCCTGGTGGAAGTACCGCTGTGGCTCGACGAGTTCGACGTATACGATCGTGCCGTCCTGATGCTCGTCCACGATGTCGCGCACCGGCGGCGTGCTTGACCAGTCGAGAACGACGACCTCGGCGAAGCCTTTGTTGAGCCAGGTCGGCAGCGTCTGCCGCAGGTGGTCGTGGCGGTTCATGCATGCCGTGACCAGCGACACTACAGGAACAGGCGTTCGTGACATCGTGGGCTGCGCGATCGGGCCGAGGCCGTACTGCCGCCACTGTTCGTGCAGCGCGACATCCGGCGACCACGGTTTCTTCACGCCGGCCCAGTGGAGGATGTTCCACGGTGTGGTGTGCTCGTGATCCTTGCCAACGAAGACGTTCCACTCGGGTTCTAGATGGGCGAACTCGCCCCGGGCGTAGATGGCGCAGCGTCACCATCCTGCGCCACAGCAATTGCACCTTCCCACGAGAAGACGTTGCTAAAGACCAAGTCACCGGGCTCTATATGGAACAGACGCTTTCGTCCGAGGTTTGCGCCGGAGATCGGCTGTTTGTGGAATGTGCCCCTACCGAAAGACCGAATGCCCAGCTCCGGGTACATTGCGGTCTTATCGACTTTCACGGGCCGACGGGTGACGGGGGCGACCTGCTGCATAGAGCGGCGCGGGGCGTCCTTGGCGATTTCGCGGGCGTAAGCTCGCAATAATTCCTCCCGCTCCTCTTTGATACTCTCCCGCAGCCGCCGGGCCTCGGCAATCCGGGTGTCGACGGAGTCAATCTTCTCAACCAGGCGAACCTGCTGGTCAATAGGCGGAAGAGAGATTAATACATCGCCAATGTCCTGCGCTTTGAGGGAGACGTTTGCAACGCCGGTCATCAATGGGACAAAATACCGTTCTCGATTATGGTTGAGCAGATGATAGAGGTATTTGGGAAGGCAGATGCCGGGGTCTTTTACGATAAGTGCCACGAGCAGATTGGCTAGCGCAAACTTGCCCGTCTCGTAATGCACGCGGTTCATGGTGGCGCGGCCGTGGCCAGCGGAGGAGATAAGAGGTACGCAGACGGCTTCGCCATCGATCTGGTAGGTTGTGGCTGATCGACGATAGGCAGCGGTTACCACGAGCGGGTATTCGCCTGGCGTCGTCTTCATCGTTGGGTAGGTGCCCTTTTCAAGAAAGCAAATATCCCCGATGCGGAACTGGCGGGTTTGCCACTTTGTCTTCATCCCGCGTGCTCTCCGTTGGCGCTGGTGGGCACGACGATGGTTGGCTCAAGTATTTCTTGAATCTCCTCCATAATCGCCAGAATCCGCTGCTCTTTGCTGGCGATGTCGGCAGCGATGGCGGTCGGCGAGCGGTGTTTCACCGCCTTTTCGGCGTTGGGGTTTTTGGCGGACAGGTCATAGTTCCGCTTGACGATCTCACGGACTGGGACAATCCAACTCCGCTCAGATACGGCGCGGGTCTTGGCTTTCTCCAGACAGTCGGGCAGGTCGTCCTCGGCGATTGATCGCTGGGTCTTGGTGAGCGAGAAGCCGACCGCCTCGACCTCGTAGTACCAGATATCCTTCGTGCCAACGGGGTTGCCGGCTCGGTCGAGCTGGCGGTTGAAAAACAGCAAGTCGGTCTTGGGCCCGGTGCCGCTGGCGACGGCGTTGGCGAATACGCCCGCGGGCAGGCTGATGATCGTGTGCAGGTTGAACTGCTCGAGCAGTTCCTTCTTGGTCTGCACGTAGGCAGACTCGTTGGTCTTGAAGAGCACACCCTCGTCGATGACCATGCCGACCTTCCCGGCACGCTTGACCTTTTTCATGATGTGCTGAAGGAAGGTGATCGACGTTGCCTTGGACGGGTACGGGAAGTTGGCGGTGACACTGTCGTGCTCAGTGCCACCGAACGGGGGATTGGTGAGGATCACGTCGTAGCGATCCTTCTCGGTGAACTTGCGGACATCGTCGGCCAGAGTGTTGTGGCGGCGCAGGTTCGAGGAGAACACGCCGTGGAGGATCAAGTTCATGCAGCCGAGCAGGTACGGCAGCGCCTTCTTCTCTTGGCCGTAGAAGGTCTCGTTCTGGAGGCATTTCTCGTCCTTGGGCATGATGCGGTTGCCCTTGGCGGCGCGCATGTGCTTGTATGCCTCGACGAGGAAGCCCGCCGAGCCCATGGCCGGGTCGTAGACGGTCTGGCCAATCTTCGGATCGACCAACTGGACGATGAACTCGATGATGGGGCGTGGCGTGTAGAACTCGCCGCCCATGCCGCCTTCGCGCCCGAGCTTGGCCAGCATTGACTCGTACAGGTGCGAGAGCGTGTGGACATCCTCAGCCGACTCGAATGTGATCTCCTGCACGGCGTCGATGGCGTCACGAAGAATCGCGCCGTCCTTGAGCATCTTCGAGGGGGCATCCTCAAACAGACCTCGAATGACCGAACGGGCGCTGTTGCCCTGGAGGCCGCGCAAGTATGGAAACAGGTCCTCGTAGAGGAACTTAAGCAGGTCCTGGCTGGTGAGCTTCTTTGACGGGTCGGGATTGGTCCATGTGGACCACTGGTACTTTTGTGCAAGGATGGCGCTGTGGTTACGGCCTTCGTACTCGGCCTCGGCCTTGCGCTGAGCCTCGAACTCCTCGAAGCACTTGAGAAACAACAGCCAGGAAATCTGCTCGACGTAATCGAGCAGACTGTTGGTGTTATCGTCCTGCCGAAGAATCTTGCAGGCTTTCCAGAACTGCGTGTTGAGCGTCTCTCGTGACATTTATCAGGCTGCCTCAGCCATATACAGGCGTTTGATCAATTCATCGATGGCGGCACGCAACTCCGCGATGCCGCCGAAGGGTTTGGCCACGTGCCGCACGTCGCTGTTGAACGGAGCGAGCGTGAACACGGCCGGGTCAGCCACTTCGAGAACCCCGCCATAGCGGTATTTCTCGACCAGGGCCATGAGAACGCCCCGGGCTTCCTCGTCGAAGTTCTCGAAGAACTCCTTATGCAGGTTGAACAGCGCATTGGCGCGTTCCTCGCAGCTGTGGAGTTCGGCGTCGAACGCGACGTGGGCCAGCAGGTCGTAGGCGTCGGCATCCGGACGGTGGAGAATCTCGCGGAGGATGTCAAGGTGGACCATCCGCTCCTCAAGCATTGCGAGCAGTTCGTCGCGGCGAGACTTGTCCACCCACGCCTGCTGAAGCTCGACCATCGAATGACAGGCGGCGAGCAACTCCTCGCGGACTTTTCTCAGGTAGTCTTCAGGTGTGACGAGGTTGCCATCGGCGTCGCGCTCTTCGTAGACCTCATCCACCATCTTCACATCGAGGTTGGTGATCTTGACGCGCTTACGGGTGGATTCTTTCGTCGGCTTGAGTGCAATGTTCAGGGAGACCGGCGTGTCCGGACCGGTCGAGATGGTCATCTGCACGCGCTTATGGTCGGCAACGGTGACGACGAGAACGATCTTACCCTTGCCGATGTTGGGAAAGAAGAACTGGCCGTTGGAGCCGGTGAACTGGTCTTGAACCTCGTTGGGGCTGGTCTGGAGGTAGACACGGGCATGCTCGATGGGCTTACCGGTCTCCTCGTCCATGACGGTGCCGCCAACGATGCAGGTATATGGGCCTTCAGTGTTCGCGCCGCCTTCACCCGGTTCGCCGGGGCGGTCCCAATCGTCGAAAAGACGGGACGCATTGGTGTAGTCGATGACGCGGAACCAGAACTTATCGGTGTCCTGGCAGAGGCGCGATCCGCGCCCGACGATCTGCTTGAAGGAAACAATCGAGGCGATGGGCTTCATGAACACCACGTTTCGGACGCTGGGCGCATCGACGCCGGTGGTGAGCAGGTCGACCGTCGTGGCGACTACGGGGACCGCTTTCTCGGTGTCCTGGAATTTCTCCAGCATCGCTTTGCCGGTTGCTCCCTCCTCCGAGACGATCCGAACGGCGTAGTCGGGGACGTTGAGGTCGGCGTTGAGCCGGTTCAGTATCTCGGTCACCTTCAGGGCGTGGTCCATGTTCACGCAGAAGACCATCGTCTTTTCCATGCGTCCAAAGCGGTGGAGCAGCTTGTTCATGTGCTCGCACAGCTTGAGGATGTGATCCGGCATGGTGATCTTCCGCTCGAACTCTGGCATGTCGTAGCGGTCGTCGACATCGCCTCCTTCAGGCACTTCAAGTTGCGCACCCTTTGAGGTGACGTCCTGGATGTCAAGACCGTCTTGCGTGAAGTTCGTGACAGAGCGGTGGACCTTGTAGGTGGCCAAGAAGCCGTCGTCGATGCCTTGGCCGAGGGAGTAGGTGAAGACCGCATCGCCGAAATATTTGTAGGTGTCGATGTTCTCGGTTCGCTTCGGCGTGGCCGTCATGCCGAGCTGGATGGCGGACTCAAAGTGCTTGAGGATCGCGTTCCACGTGCCGAAACCGGAACGGTGACACTCGTCGATCACGATCAGGTCGAAGAAGTCCTTCGGGTACCGCTGATACAGCCGCTTGCCGTCGGCCCCAGCGTACATCGCCTGGTAGATGCTGAAGTAGACCGAGCGGTTGATCGGGGCCTTGCCCTCCGCGATCACGTCGCGCTCGTTCTCGAACGGCTCGAACGTGTTGTAGGCCTGGTCGCGGAGGACATTGCGGTCGGCGAGGAACAGAATACGCGGGACGCGATCTGCCCCGGCCGTGTTCCACCGCGACTGCCAGAGCTTCCACGCGAGTTGGAAGGCGATGACGGTCTTGCCGGTGCCGGTGGCAAGGTTGCTGAGGATACGGTCGCGGCCTTGGAGAATCGCCTCGATAGTGTTGTTGATGGCGACCTCTTGATAGTAGCGCGGCATCTTGCCGCCCTTTGCGCAGTACGGTGTCAGGAGCGGATTGCTCGGTCGCGCCGCATCGAGAGCTTTGAATGCGCAGTGGCGCTGCCAGAGCTCGTCCGGTGACGGGTAGCCGCTGAGCGTGCTCTGGGTGTTCGTCGTGAAGTCCCATTCCTCGATGCCGTGTCCGTTGGTGGAGTAGGCGAACTCGAGGCCGAGGATCTGAGCGTAGTCCTTGGCCTGCTGGAGGCCCGCGCCAGGTTCGTGGTCTTCGTCTTTCGCCTCGACGACGGCGATCGGGAAAGACTCCTGGTAGCGAAGGAGATAGTCGGCCTTTTTTCCCTTCTGCCGGCGATGGCCATCGCCGACGAGGACAATCTGACCATCCGTAAAATAGTGCTGTTCGGCGATGCGCCAGACCGGGTTACTCCACCCTGCGACTTGCAGAGCGGGGGTAACGTAAATTCGGCATGTATCAGCTTCGTTCAGAGGCATCCGGAATCCTCATCGTTTACTCGGTTGATTCTTCAGCCACGCGTCAATGGCTTCCCGGTGGAATCGCCAGTGGCGACCGACCTTGTGGCCAGGAACCTTGCCCTCTGCGCACAGCTTGTAAAGTGTGGAGGTAGAGAGCTTGAGGTATTTTGCCAAGTCATTGATGGTCATAACCATGTCGTTTGATTGTCTGGCCATCTGCATCCGTCCGCATGCTGTAGCGACACCCGCCCCGGTGGCTCATCGGTCACCTGCGTATTTCACAGTTATTTGCCGTTGGCGTCAACGGCTCGTCGGTCGTCGGGTGACATGGGGGCGTCAGTCGCTCAACGCATTCGGACGAAAATCAAAACGCCCGGCCGACGCGAGGCCGGCACGGGCGCTTCCGGGGGCGAAGCTATTTTGACGATCGTAGCGACATTGGTGGAGCGGTCAAGACCTACTGCCTCTACGGGATAAATCGCCGATGCACGCCTCGGAACTCGTTGCCGATGTAGGTCGTGTCCGAGACCTCATGCCAGGCAACCGGGGGATTGAGC
>WGMD01000019.1 GCA_016125255.1 Planctomycetota bacterium
ACCGTCATAGTTACGGCCGCCATTGACTGGTGCTTCGGTCGCCAGCTTCTCAGACGAATCTAATAACCGGCTTCCTTAACATTCCAGCATTGGGCAAGCGTCAGACTGTATACATCCTGTTGCCAGTTCGCACAGTCCTGTGTTTTTGATAAACAGTCCCCAGAGCCTCTTCTCTGCGCCCTCACCTTGCGGTGGAGGGACCCCTTATTGCGAACGTACGGGGTGAATTTGCCTAGTTCCTTAACAACCGTTCTCTCGAGCGCCTGAGGCTATTCGCCTCGCCCACCTGTGTCAGTTTTGGTACGGATCGGCTGATTGTCCACAACGGCTTTTCTTGGAATCCATCCATCCAGCATACCCATCTAAGAGGTTACCCTTGCGGGAACGGTCACGTCTAATCGACCGCCTGAACTTCTGGATCCGTCGCGTTGCTTCAACCGCACAACCGAGTGCAGGAATATTAACCTGCTGTCCATCGACTACGCCTTTCGGCCTCGTCTTAGGGCCCGACTAACCCTGGGCGGATTTACCTTCCCCAGGAATCCTTAGGCTTTCGGCGAACAGGATTTTCACCTGTTTTATCGTTACTCAAGCCAGCATAATCGCTTCCTGCCGCTCCACGAAACGTTACCGTTTCGCTTCTGCGCCGACAGGAACGCTCCTCTACCACTTGTGCAAGCACAAGTCCACAGCTTCGGTTCTCGCCTTATTCCCGATCATTTTCGGCGCCAAGTTCCTTGACCAGTCCGCTATTACGCGTTGTTTAAATGAGTGGCTGCTTCTAAGCCAACATCCTGGTTGTCTTTGCAACTTGACTTCCTTAAGAACTGAGACGAGATTTGGGACCTTAGCTGGTGGTCTGGGTTGTTTCCCTTTTGACCACGGATATTATCACCCGCAGTCTGACTCCCACGACAGAGGCATACGGTATTCGGAGTTTGGTTGGACCGGGTAGGCGGGTAGCCCCCCAAATCCATCCAGTAGCTCTACCCCCGTATGCTGTAACGTGAGGCTAGCCCAAAAACTATTTCGAGGAGAACGAGATATCTCCCAGTTTGATAGCACTTTAAGCCCTCCCCACAGCTCATCCCATAACTTTTCAACGTTAACGGGTTCGGTCCTCCAGGAAGTTTTACCTTCCCTTCAACCTGGCCATGGGTAGATCACTTAGGTTTCGCGTCTAACCCCTGCGACTAGTCGCCCTATTCAGACTCGCTTTCGCTTCGGCTACGTCCTTGTTGGACTTAACCTTGCCACAGAGGCTAACTCGCTGGCTCATTATGCAAAAGGCACGCTGTCACCCCCGAAGGGGCTACAACTGTTTGTAAGCATGTGGTTTCAGGTACTTTTCATTCCCCTTATAGGGGTGCTTTTCACCATTCAGTCGCCTTACTGGTAAACTATCGGTCGTTAGGTAGTATTTAGCCTTGGGGAGTGGTCTCCCCGGTTTCACGCCGGGTTTCACGAGTCCGACGCTACTCTGGTACACCTACCAGACTTTGATCTCACACGACAGGGCTATCACCTTCTATGGCTTACCTTTCCAGGTAATTCACGATCAATCTGGTCTGGATATTGGTGCCCGCAACCCCAGTCCGAAGACTGGTTTGGGCTATTCCGATTTCGCTCGCCGCTACTGACGGAATCGAGGTTTCTTTCTTTTCCTGTAGGTACTTAGATGTTTCAGTTCCCTACGTTCGCTTCGACAACCTATGCATTCAGTTGCCGATGAACTGCCAGGTTGCCCTGACAGAACGGGTTGCCCCATTCGGAGATCCCAGGATCGAAGCTTGGTTCCAGCTCCCCTGGGCTTATCGCAGGTTCCCACGTCCTTCATCGCCTCCTAACGCCGAGGCATCCACCACATGCTCTTAGTAGCTTGATCACATCGACTCAGAGTCGATGCCATCATTCCAGTACGATATCAACTGGAAACCCTCCCGTTCGAACCTAGGCGGATCGAACAGAAGAGCAGCCCAATAGCCATGCGCTACTCAGTGTCACATACATTATGTGAATGTATGCGGCATTCCAGACTTATCCACTTGTCAAAGATCACTTCCAGATTTCAATCGGCCTTGGCCGCTTCATCTGGGGCGGAGCAATATACCCGCCTCAAAGTTCGTGTCAACCCCTGTTAAGGGACTGCGAATTATTTTTTTGCCTACCTGATCGAGCGTCTAACGAAACAAGGTCGCGGGCAGTGCCGCGACCTTGAAGATGGGTCGTACGGGGGTGCTGCCGAGTGGTCTACCGTGTGTCCTTGTTTGGCATGTAGTGCGTATTCCTTACCTGAGCAGCGTTACTCCAAGCAGCAGTCTTCTTGCGACTGTGGGGCTAATGATATCCTCATCCATCGGACTGTCAAGCGAACCACCTGCGAATTTTTTCGCTTTTCAAAAGGCCCGGTAAATCCGCTGAAAATAGGCCTCTTTCGCCTCGGAGTGTGCGTCCTAGGACAGGATTGATACGCATGGGTCCGTTGACCAGTTCGATCCAGGATACAGAGGCGATTCGCGTCTTGAAGGTCGTGGCGGACCGGACGTAGCGGAACGAACCTGAATGTCGGCGGCAAGCGGTCCCGATGCCGCTGATTTTCCTTGCCTTCGCGCCGGGGGCGACGGTATATTGGCGTTGGCAGGGACGACGGCGTGTTCCGGAGTCCAAGTCGAGAATGTGATACGCATAACAGAGCTGAGGAGGTTTTGCGATGAGATCGGTCATTGTCGGTGCCGCTGCGCTTGCGGTTTGCGTCTGCGGGGCGGGCATTGTTCCGGGGGCGGGGGTTGCCCGGGCGGCTGTCACCTTCACTTGGGCGGACATCGGCAACGCAGGCAATGCGGCCGATCCCTCGACCGGCTACGGCGCGGTGTTGTATGACTACCGCATCGCCACGACCGAAGTGACCAACGCCCAGTACGCCGAGTTCCTCAACGCCGTGGCCGCAAGCGATCCGCACGGCCTGTATAACAGCAACATGGGCAGCGACGCCCGCGGCGGCATCACGCGGACCGGAGCGGACGGAAGCTACACCTACGCCACGAAAACAAACATGGCCGACAAACCGGTCAATTATGTGTCCTGGCTTGACTCGGCCCGCTTCGTCAACTGGCTGAGCAACGGCCAAGGATCGGCCCCTACCGAAAGCGGCGTCTACACGATCAACAACGGCCTGACCGAAAGCCGAGCCGGCGGCGCGTCGTATTTCCTTCCCAGCGAAGACGAGTGGTACAAGGCCGCCTATTACGACCCCAATACCAGCAGCTACTTCCTCTACGCCACCGGCTCCAACAGTGTACCGACTCTCGCTACCGCCAACGCCATCGGCGATATTTCCAACCCCGGCGCGAACGTGGTGAATTTTAACTCTGGCGCCGTTTGGAACAGTCAGAACGGGAACGTCACGACAGTGGGTTCAGCAGGAGCGGCCGGCGCCAGTCCGTACGGCACGTTCGATCAGAACGGCAACGTTTTGGAATGGAACGAAGCACTCATTTCGGCTTCTTTTCGCGGCGCCCGCGGCGGCTCGTGGAGCGTCAACGAGCTCCGCCTGCGGTCGTCCACCCGAGGCAACGGCATCCCGACGGACGAGACCAGCAACATCGGGTTCCGTGTCGCAAGTTCTGCCTTGGCGGTGCCCGAGCCGACGTCGGCGATGCTGATGTTGCTCGGTTCGGCGGCCACGTTGTACCGACGACGGCATTGACCGGTTGCTGGTCCGCATTCGCAACTTTTGGGCATGAATCCGCGACAACACTTGGAGCAGTTTCGAAGTCCAAATAGCGCTTCCAGCGAGCCGAGGCCATGAGAGACCGGGGTCTTCAAATATTGATTGCATTGATGTTTTTTGTGATTTTTGTTTTCGTCGTAACTGCGAACAACAAAGAAAATGGCGTCATTATCGCCTGCGTCGGCACAATTCTCCTTGGGTCCATTCTTATCCCCGTTCAACTGATCGAGGGCACCGCGAGATTCAAACGATGGGACATCGGCGTCGAAGAACATCCGCGCATTTATTGGATGTGGATTTCGTTACAGGGGGTCCTGCTCGTGCTCGCGCCGGCGGGATATGTGATTTGGCACTTGTTCCAACCGTAAAAGGCACAGGGGGCGCTGAAGCGCCCCCTGCCGTGTGCTGATCCCTGATCCCCGACCCCCGATCCCCGGTCAGCCCAACGCGGCGAGGTCCTCGTCGGGGATTTCGAAATTCGCGTGGACCTTCTGCACGTCGTCGAGGTCCTCGAGCGTGTCGACGAGGTTCATGACTTTGCGGGCGATGTCGCCGGTGCATTCGACGGTGGTCGAGGGGATCATCGACAATTCCGCCACTTGTGTCTCGAGTTTGGCGTCTTCCAGTGCGGTGCGGACGGCATGGAAGTTCGTCGGCGGACAGGTGATCTGCCAGACTTCGCCTTCGTCCGTCACATCCTCCGCCCCGGCTTCGAGGGCCAGTTCCATGATCGCCTCTTCGCCGATGGCGTCCTTGGCGACGGCGAAGACGCCGGTCTGCGTGAAGGTGTAAGCCACGGAATTGGTCGTGCCAAGGTTGCCGCCGGCCTTGTCGAAAGCAGTGCGAATATCGCCGGCGGTACGGTTGCGATTGTTGGTCAGACACTCGACCATCATCGCCACCCCGCCGGGTCCATAGCCCTCGTAAATCACCGGCTCGTAGTTTTCGCCGCCCAGTTCGCCGGTGCCCTTTTTGATGGCGTTGGCGATCGTGTCCTTGGGCATGTTCTGAGCTTTGGCTTCGTCGATGGCGTAGCGGAGACTCAGATTGGTGGCAGGATCGCCCCCGCCGTTGCGGGCGGCGACGATGATGAAGCGGGCGCATTTGCTCCACATCTTGGAGCGGCGGGCGTCCTGCCGGCCTTTACGGTGCTTGATATTGGCCCATTTGCTGTGACCAGCCATGGCGATGATCCAGATTGCGAAGTTTGGTAGGCGGAGTGCGGAGTAACAAGACAAAAGCCGGGGGCGTCACTTGTTGCCGTCGGGCGGGGGTTTTTCGCCGGGGATGGACGCCACGGCGGGCGGACGGTTGGCGGAGACGGCGTCGATCTTGGCCTGAAGACCCGAGCGGATCTTCGCCAGGTCCGGCCGGCGATCGACGTCCATGGCGTTGGCCTGCTCCAGCGCCTGCTTCCAGATGTCCGTCGCCCGGCCCTTCACGTCAAGCCGCCACAGCGCATCGCCCAGGTGATCGAGAATCACCGGGTCGTTGCCTTCGGGCTTCGTGCGGGCTTCTTCGAGCCGGCGACGCGATTCGTCGAACCGGCCCATCTTGTAGAACACCCAGCCCAGCGAATCGAGGTACGCCCCATTTTCCGGGTCGGCGGTGACGGCCTTGGTCGTCATCGACAGCGCCTGCGGCAGATTGCGATTGTCGTCGGCGTAGAAATAGCCCAAGTCGTTGTTCGACGGCGCGTGATCCGGGTCGATCTTCAGCGCTTCGAGCAGCACCTGCTCCGCCTTGTCGGGCTTCTCCATGGTGTGATACACCATGGCCTTTTCGTAAAGCACATCCGCCGGCTTGGCGGGCTTGGACGCCAGCGCCAGATCAAGCTGCTCAAGCGCCTTTTCCGGCTGATCCGCCTGCCGGTACACGACCGCCAGCGCCATCCGCAATTCGACCGCCTGTTCGGGCTTGAGCCGGACCGCTTCCTCGAGCCAGTGCGCCGCCTTGTCGTCCTTCTTCCATCGCGCGTAGAGCGAATAGAGCTTGATCGCGCGATCGAAGGACTCATCCTGACGCATCAGGAAGGCCTCCATGCGCGGATAGTACTGATCGAGCTTGCCGAGTTTTTCGGAGACCGCCTCCAGGAGCAGCATCGGCGTGGTCTCCTTGACCTGCGGATGCTTGTCGAGGAAGTCGAGCAGGTACTTCTCCGCTTCGGGCGCCCGGTCCGTCTCCATCAGCAGGCCGACAAGCTGCGCCATCGCCGTCATGTCCAATGCGTCTTCGGTCAGCAAACTGCGCAGGTTCTGCTCCGCGCGGTCGTACTGGCGATTGGCGCTGTACCACTCGGCCATCTTGAGCCGGGCGATGCGGCTGGCGGGTATCTCGCGTTGGACCTGCTTCATGAGCCGAATCCAAGCCGTATTGTCCGTCCGCGGATTCTGCTCGTACAGATCGAAAAGCTCGACGTAGGCGGCCTCGTACGTGGCGTCCAGATCAAGAATGGACCACAAGGTCCGCTCGGCGGCGTTGTAGTCCTTGCTCTGCCGCTCGACCTGGGCGCGGAAGAGGCGATATTCGAGATTGCGCGGCTCAGCGGCCTGAAGCGTGTCCATGATCTTCAGGGCGTCGCCGAATTTCTCGGTCCGGGCCAGCACCTTGGCGCGTGTGAAGCGGATCGCCGGATCGTTGGGGTCCTTGACCTTGTCCAATAGCGCCAGCGCCTGATCGTACCGACCGAGGCGGATCTGAAGTTCGATCGTCGCCACCTGCGGCGTGAGGAACGCCGGGTCGATTGTCTGGGCCTTGTCGTAGGCCGCCGCCGCCGGATCGACGCGACCGGCCGCATCATTGAACGCCCCGCGCAGATACCACGCCGCCGCCGAGTCGCGGTCGGAATCACTGAGTTTATCCACCAGCGAAAGCAGCTTGTCCGCATCGAGCTTGTGCTTGTCGAGGGCCTCGACGTAATCGCGGGCGGCTTCGGGGCGTTTCTCAATGAGCTTGACGACGGTGGCGATCAGCGCGGCGGGGTCCTTCTCGGCGACACGCGACGCGTAACGATCAAAAACGAGCATGTCGCCGGGCTTGGCGGTCAGATGATCAGCCAGAAGCGCCGCCGCGTCATGGTCATCGACCAGTTCGGCCAGCGCGAGCACCAGCGGGGCCGGACGATCCTGCTGCACGTACAGCGATTGCACGAGCGTGACGAACTGCTTGCGATTGGCGGTGTGATCGGCGACGTAGGGGACGAGCGAGAGCGACGGTGCGGAGACGCCGGTCGAGCGTAGCTGATCGACGAGGGCCTGTTCGGCCGAATGGGGCCGGCCCATCGCCATGAGCACATAAATGCGGCGTGCGGCGAGCTGGGCGTTGTCGATGGGCTCGTCGTCGTCGCCGGTGTTGCACTGGGCGTAGTGGTCGAAAGCGGCGTCGAACTTACCGAGGCGGCAAAGCGCATCGCCGACCTGCATGTGCACCCGGCTTCGCTGACGATCGAGGAAGGCCAGCTCGCGCAGCAGCGCCGTCGTGCGGGCGAAACGATCGGGCAGCTTCAGGTAGTTTTCTAGCTGCGTCACCGCCGCGGCGTCGTAACCCTGCTGCGCCAACGCCTGCCCGAGATAGTACGGGCGAAGGTACTCGACGGCGGGGTCGACAAGCTCCTGCGACACGGCGGCGGAGCGCGCCAGCGCGACGGTCGCCTCGGCCCAGAGCGATTTCTGAAACGCAAAACGCCCGAGCAGGAACAGACTCTGCCCATCGTCGGGGTCGAGTTTGACGGCTTCGCTTAAGCGCTGGGCGCCCTTCACATCGTTGCCGTAGGCGAAGTAGATCGAGCCGAGCAGGCGGAGAATCTGCGGGGAGTTGGGGTCGAGTCGCTGGGCCTGCTCAAGCTGCGTGATGGCCTGCCAGCGGTTGCCTTCCTTGTACGCCGCCCGGCCGAGGACGTAGGCCTTGACGGCCGCGGGGGCGGGCTCGGCGTCCGCGGGCTGAACATCCGCGCCCGGTGCGGGTTTGGGCGCGGGGGTGAGGTAATCGGGCGTGGGCAGCTTGGCGATCACCTGATCGAACGAAAGGGACGCATCCTCGAGCGCCTTGCCCTTGTGCGGTTCGACGAGCTTGGCGTCCACGCTCGGCGGAGCCGGCAGCTTGAGGTTGAAACTGTGCGGCGCGGCATTGGACTCCGCCTGCGCCTGCGCGGCGAGCCGCTCGACCGGCCCGTTGCCGGCGGGCGTCGAAGCCGTCGGCGTCGTCTTGGCCGGTTCACCACATCCGATCAGCCCCGTGACGATGACCACGCAGCCGATGACCTTCAGCCCAGTCCGTCGCACGCATCCAGATCGGCATGTCCGCACGTTGATATTTCCTAATGAATGACCTTGTTGATGGGGTAGCTGAAGATGCCGGTCGCGCCCACTTTGTGCAGCTTGGGCACCAGCTCACGCTCCACGCGCACTTCCAGAATGATTTCCATCGCGACCCATCCCTCATCCGCCAGCGGACTGACGGTCGGCGACTTCTCCGCCGGAAGCATGGCCATGATCGCATCCATCTTTTCGCGCGGCACGTTCATCTTCAGGCCAACGCGATGCTTGGCGCCGATCGCTCCGTTAAGCAAAAGCGCCAAGCTTTCAATCTTATCCCGTTTGACCGGGTCCTTCCATGACTCGTGATTGGCGATGATGCGCGTCGTCGAACTCATGATTTCGTCAATAATGCGAAGATTGTTCGCGCGCAGACTCGAGCCCGTCTCCGTAATGTCGACGATGGCGTCGACCAGCCGGGCCTTGACTTCCGTCGCGCCCCATGAGAACTCGACCTTGACGTTCACGCCCCGCTTCTCGAAGTAGCGCTTGGTTGTGTTGACCAATTCCGTCGAGATGATGCAGTTGGCCAGGTCCTCGGGCTTCTTGATCTCCGATTCCTCCGGCACGGCGAGTACCCAGCGGGCCGGTTTGCTCGTGGCCTTCGAGTACGCCAGCTCGCACACTTCGTGCACGTCCGACGCGTTCTCGACGACCCAGTCGTGCCCCGTGATGCCCACATCGACCACGCCGTCCGCGACGTACCGGCTCATCTCCTGCGCCCGGAACATCACGCACGAAATCTCCGGATCGTCGATCTCCGGAAAGTAGCTGCGGCTGGGGATGCGCACCGAGTACCCCGCCCGGGCGAACAGGTCGATGGTGCTCTCTTCGAGCGAGCCCTTGGGCAGGCCAAAACGCAGAATCTGCTGCTGATTGCGACGGATCATCATCGGGTCGCCTTCTTCTTCGTCGTCGACTTCTTCGTCGGACGCTGGGTGGATTTCTTGGTGGACTTCTTGGTGGTCTTGCGCGGGGCGCCGCCGTCGAACTTGATCGGCCGCTCGACGTAGGCGCGCATGAGCACATACGCGACGATCCCGTCGGCGGCCCGGATATGCGTCTCCAGGAACGACTGCACCTCCGCCATCGTCGCTTCCTCGTCCACGATCCCGTCGCGCTTGAGGCGATCGAGCAGTTGATCGTCGACCGGCATGGCGTGACCGTCCAGACTCAGGAGCACCACGCTCGCCGCCACGAACGGCGGCATGCCCTCCAGCCCCTCCAGATACTCGCGCGCTTCGCGCTTGGGCAGTTCCTTGACGCGCGACAGGTCCATCGCGTGCTCTTTGCGGTAGATCGCATGCAGCGCCCGGCTGAGCCGATACGCACGCTCCTCCGCCCGGCTGTACGACGAGCCGATGATCGCGACGATCTGCGCCGGGTCCGTCACGCGCAGGTCGTTGAAGTCCACGACCTCGCGCATGAGCTTCACGAAGGCCTGGTCGGCCTGATTATGGCTCGACTCCCAGCACAGGAAGCTGTGCACGAGCTGCTCCAGCGGCGGACGCTCGGGCACTTCGCGCTCCGAAGCCGACTTGTGCAGATAGCTGATCAGTTTCGACAGATGCTTGGCGTAGTCGCTGGCATTCTTCACTGGGAAGCATCCTCATTAGCGTCATCGGTCCCGGCGTCCGTCGCCGCGCCCGAATCCGTCATGTCTTCGTTGGCCTTGTGAATGGCCTCCATCACCGCCGCCTGTTTCTTGAGCGACGTGTCGAGCACGAACTGCAAATGCGGCATGGTCCGCACCGCCACGCGCTTGCTCACCGTCGCGTGCAGATGCCGGGACGCATGCTGAAGCGCCTTGACCGTCAGCGCCTGATGCTCCTCCGGCAAGACCGATACGTTCACCAGAGCCGTGTGCCCGTCGTCCGACACCTTCACGCTCAAGACCGAAATCATCCCCCGCACGCGCGGATCGGAAAGCCCTTCGGCGAGCACCTGCCCGAGGGCCTTGCGGAGCGTCGATTCAAGTTGTTCGCGGCGATGAGACATGGGGGGATGGGGGTCGGGGGTTAGGGGTTGGGGATCGGGGGGTTCCGGGGTGTTCGAGTTTCGGATTTCGAGTTTTCCTCAGTATCCGTTCAATATTTCAATCCGTCGGTCATTCAACACGAAGCGCCCGTCGCTTCGGAGCTGCTCGACGATTTTGTCGAGCGTTTTCTGGGCCATCTGCCCGTCGTTGGTCACCGTCACGATGCCCAGCACGGCGACCTGGTGGGCGTCGAGTCGATCCACCTCCGCCGCCGCCACGTTGGCCGACTGCCCCAGCTTCTCCTTGACGCTCATGACGATCCGCCGCTTGTCCTTGAGGCACATCGCGTCGCCGATGACCAGTTCAACCTGAAGGATGCCGATGACCATGAGGAGAGTTCGGAGTTCGGAGCGGGGAGTGCGGAGTAAAAGGCAGGGTCACGCGTCTGTTGCCTATCACTCCCCACTCCGCACTCCCCACTCCACACTTAAGCCAGTGTTGTCTTGACCGTCGTGGTGACGTAGCACTCGAGCACGTCGCCCTGGCGGATGTCGTCGTATCCTTCGATCTTCATGCCGCATTCCATGCCGGCGCGGACTTCCTTGGCGTCGTCCTTGAAGCGTTTGAGGGTTTCGAGGGTTCGGTCGTGCTCGATGACGATGCCGTCGCGCGTCACGCGGATATGCGCGTTGCGGCGGACGACGCCGTCGGTGATGTAGCAGCCGGCGATGGAGCCGACCTTCGAGACGCGGAAGACTTCGCGCACTTCGGCGTGTCCGAGCACGTCTTCGCGTTTGGTCGGGGCGAGCATGCCTTCCAGGGCCTTCTTCACGTCGTCGACGATGTCGTAGATGACGCGGTAGAGGCGGATTTCCACGCCGCGGCGCTCCGCTTCGTTGCGCGCCTGCTGCGAGGCGATGACCTGGAAGCCGATGATGACCGCGTCGGATGCTTCGGCCAGAAGCACGTCCGACTCGGTGATCCCGCCCACGGCCACGTGAAGCACCTTGACCGTGACTTCCTCGTTGCCCAGCTCTTCGATCGCCTTCTTGAGCACTTCCATCGAGCCCTGCACGTCGGCCTTGAGCACGACGCGGAGGTCCTTGGTCTGACCCGCCTTCATCTGCTCGAACACGTTGTCGAGCGTAACGGCGCCCTTGGTGGCCAGCTCCTTCTTGCGCTCACGCTCGCGGCGCTGCTCGGCGATGTTCTCGGCCTGCTTGAGCGACGTCGTCACGTACATCTTGTCGCCCGCGTCCGGCACTTCATCAATGCCGGCGATTTCGATCGGCGTCGCCGGACCCGCTTCCTGAAGCTGCTTGCCGTGATCGTCCGTCATCGAGCGCACCTTGCCGTACGCACGACCGATCACCACGAAGTCGCCCACCTTGATGTTGCCCTCTCGCACGAGCACGCGCGCGATCGGCCCGCGGCCCATGTCCAGCTGCGCCTCGATCACCTGACCGTGCGCCTGACCGTCATAACCGGCCTTGAGTTCGAGCAGTTCCGCCTGATAATCGAGCACTTCGATGAGTTCAGGGACACCCGTCCCCGTCGTCGCCGACACCTTCATCACTTCCGTCGACCCGCCCCACTCGGTCGGGTTCAGTTCATGCTCGGCGAGCTGGCCGTAGATGCGCTGGATGTTCTTTTCCGTCGCCTCGGGCTTGTCGATCTTGTTGAGCGCGACGACGATCGGAATCTTCGCCGCCTTGGCGTGATTGATCGACTCGATCGTCTGGGGCATCATGCCGTCGTCGGCGGCGACGACGAGCACGACGATGTCGGCGAGGTTCGCGCCGCGGGCGCGCATGTTGGTGAACGCCTGGTGACCGGGGGTGTCGAGGAACACGACGGTCTTGTCTTCGCCGTCCGAGCCCTTGATGGTCGTGCGGAAGGCGCCGATGTGCTGCGTGATGCCGCCAGCTTCGCCGCTGGCCACGTCCTCGGAGCGGATGCGGTCAAGCAGCGACGTTTTGCCATGGTCCACGTGACCGAGCACGGCCACGACCGGCGGGCGACGGCGGATGTCCTTGTACTCGACCGCCTCCAACTCGCCGGCGATCTGCTCTTCGGCCGTCTGGGCTTCCTTGACGATCAATTCAATATCGTTTTCGAGGCAGACTTCCATCGCCGCCTCGGAGTCGATGGCGTGATTGATGGTCGTCATGATGCCCTTGTTGAACAGGAACTTGATGATGTCAGCGCCCTTGATGCCCGTCGCCGCCGACAGGTCCTTGATGGTGAACGGCGCGGCGATTTCGACGCGGCCGCCGACGTCCATCGGCGTCTGGGCGATCGATCCGCCCTCGGCGCGCTTCTTCATCTCGCGCCGGCGCTGCTTCAGGAACCCGGCCGCGTGGCTCAAACGCTCCTCGCGCTCCACCAGGTCCTGCTCACGCCGCACGCCCTTGAACCACACATCCGCATCGCCCGTGCGGCCCTTGCGCGGGCTGGCCGTGCCGGTCCGCTTGTTGCGCCGCGGCGAGCGTCCCGACTCGTCGTCCGTCTGACCCTGCGCCGGACCGCCGGCGCCGCGGCCGCGCACCGGGCCGCGCGAACGAATCACATCCGGCGCCGGCTGCTCCGGCGCTCGCGCCGCAGGTCGGGCCGGACCGCCGTCGGCCGCTCGACGCGGACGCGGGGCGCGCATCACCTCCGGCTCTTCGACACGGATGACCTTCGGCCCGCGCAGCTTCGCCGCCTTGGGCGTCACCAGTTGCGGACCGGCCGGCTTGACCACCGGCTTGGCTTCCTCCGCCGGCGGCTCCTGGGCCTTGGGCTCTTCCTTGGGCTTGGCCGTCGCCGGCTCCGCCTTCTTCGCCGCTTCGGGCGCCGCCGCTTCGGCGACCGGCTCGGCGACCGGCTCCTGGACCGCGCCTTCCGCTTCCGCAGGCGCGGGGGCTTCCGCCTCGACCACCTCGGGTTCGGGCTCGGGCTCGGCCGTCTTCTTCGTCGCCTTCGTCGGCTCCTGGACCGGCTCCTGGGCTGTGTCCTCGGCGGGAGTTTCCTCCTCGACCGGCGCCGGGGGCGCATTGAGCTTCTTGCGCGGGCGGGCCTTCTTGATCTTCGCCAGATCGACCTTCTCGGCCGTCTCGATCGCCGTCGAGCCCGGCTCGTCGCTGTCATGTTCGCTGAACCACTCGCGGATCGTCATTTCAAGCCCGATCGGGATCGCCGCCATGTGGTTCTGCAGATCCAGACCTTCAGCGCGACACTTTTCGAGGATCGCCTTGGACTCGATCCCGATTTCCTGCGCGACCTGAAATAGACGTTTGGCCTTGGCCAAGACAATGCTCCTTGCGACCTGCCGCGGCCGCGCTTATCCGCATCAGCGGCGGGCGCACAATACGCCCGAACCGCCCGATGCTTCACGACTCCGATTCATCTTCGTCCGTCTCCGCTTCGCCCGTCGCAAGCTTGGCGATTTCCGTCTCGTCCTGCGACTGTTCGATTTCGATTTCCGCCGGGCTCGCCTGACGCTTGCTCCGCGCCTCGGCCTCCGCCTCGGCCATAGCCACGTCATGCGGCCCGTCGCCCCCGGGCTCCTCGCCGCTCTCGTCCGCATCGGCGCTCCGCCGGCTGGCGAGCATGTCCATGATCGAGCCCGATTCGTCCATCTTCGGCGCGGAAGCCGCCGCCTGCCTGGACGCCCCGCCGCCCAATAGATCGCCCAGAATCGACGCCGCCTGCGCTTCGCCCGGCTGGGCTGCGATCGCCGCCGCTTCCTCGGCCTTCTTCTTCTCCGCCAGCTCGCGCTCCTGCTGCTGCTGCTGAGCCACCACCTTCGCGCGCTCCGAGCACTTGGTGACGACCTGAGCCGCAAGCTCCGGCGTCATGCCCAGGTTGCCGACCTGCTCCACGAGCACTTCCTCGCCGACTTCCTCGACGTCGAACACGGTGATCATGCCCAGCGCGGCCATGCGGTCGATCATCTCCTCCGTCACGCCCTCGACGCTCTTGAGCGTCTCGTCGAGAATGTCCAGTCCACGCGCGAACTCGGCGGGTGTGAGAATATCGACGTCCCAGCTCGTAAGCCGGGCGGCGAGGCGGACGTTCTGCCCGCGCTTGCCGATGGCCAGCGAAAGCTGATCTTCATTGACCACGACGGTGGCGCGGCCAAGCTCGAAAAACAAGCTGATTTCGACGATTT
Organism: Planctomycetota bacterium; assembly: GCA_016125255.1. NCBI lineage: Bacteria > Pseudomonadati > Planctomycetota > Planctomycetota bacterium. Next base: position 14,175 of record WGMD01000019.1, read on the forward strand.
CCGCCGGGCGCAGCGCGTTGGCGATGAGCACCTGCGACGACTCGTTCCACCGCACGACGTCGATCTTTTCGCCGCCCAGTTCGTCGACGATGTTCTTGATGCGGCTGCCGCGCACGCCCACGCAGGCGCCCACCGCGTCGACCTTCGAGTCGATCGACGACACGGCGACCTTCGTGCGATGCCCCGGCTCGCGGGCCAGGGCCTTGATTTCGATGATGCGCTCGGTGACTTCGGGCACTTCGACCTCGAAGAGGCGGCGGATAAAGTCCGGCGCGGCCCGGCTGAGCACGATCTTGACCTGATGCCCCATGTCCCGCACGTCCAGAATCATGCACCGCACACGCTCGCCCGGCTGATGCTGCTCACCGGGAATCTGCTCGCTGCGGGGCATGAACCCTTCGGCCCGCCCCAGCGAGATGACCAGCGACCCGCCCTCATAGCGTTGGGCCGTCCCCGTGACCAGTTCGCCGATGCGGTCGGAGAACTCGTCGTAGATGCTGGCGCGCTCGTCCTCGCGGAACTTCTGAATCATCACCTGCTTGGCGGTCTGAGCCGGGATGCGGCCCAGCGACTCGAGCGGAATCTCCACGCCCGAGCGGAAAAGCTGGATTTTGCCCGTCAGCCGGTCCAGCGTGGAGGAAAACTCGTCCGTGTCCTCGGCGTTGAAATGTTTACGCGCGGCGGACACCATCGCCTGCTCGATGTCCGTGTACAACGATTCCTTGTCGATGTTCCGGTCGCGGGCGATTGAGTCGATGATTCGAAGCATTTCGGGATTCATGTCGGTCTCGCTATTCAGTTGTGTATGACCCTGTTCGCAGGGTGTTTGTCTGGTCAAACAATAAGGCCACGCCGGTTGCTCGCATGCACCGCGTGGCCTGTGGGGTATCCCCTTCGGGATGAACCATGTTGGAGTCGGCGACTTACGTCATGACCGACTCCCGGTCCATCCGTGCGGGAGAGCACGGGCCCACAGGCGCGACGGCATGAAGCGGCTTACGCTCCATGACCTTCGCCCATTCCTCTCGCCATCACATGGCCTTTCCATTCCATCATCACACGCTCCATGCGTGAAATGCCGCCGAACCGCCCATCGGTCCGGACAAGACCTATCAGTCTAGAGCATCAAGCCCCCATGTCAAGGCAACCCGCCCCGCCGCCGCTCAAACCCCAAGCGCACCGGCGCGACCACCCCCCGAGATTTCGACGCCGCTGTGCGCCCCCGTTCGCGACCCCAAAACCGACGCTTTTGGCGTCCCCCGGACCGGCCAAAGCGCGCACCGCGCGGCCGGTGCGCACCGGCGCGGCCCCCCGGTCATCCCTGTGCGACGCATTTTCAGCACTTATAACACCGCGCGCCTCCCCCGTGCGCGTTTTTGCCATCCCCATGCGCGAAAAACGCCTCCCCCGTGCGCCGACTGGGGAATATGCCCCAATGCCTGTCAACAAAGGCCCCGGCGTGAGGGCACGCCGGCTCGGACACGCTTCGTCTGTTGAAGGACAACCGCATTCCGAAGTTTGTCAGAGCCGGGCTGCCCTCAGCCCGGGGGTTTGTTTTTCGGCGGGCGCGTGATGTAGTCTTCGATGAGGTGCGTCACGGTTTTGACCGCGTCGGCGTCTTTGTTGAACTGGATCTGGATGTGATCGAGGTCGGGCGTGTCCTCCCAGCGGTTGGTGCCGTTGGGGAAGATGTGGTTACTGCCGGTGGTCAGAAGATGCCAGTACGGGGCGTCGGGCCGGACGGCGAAGAGCAAGGCGGTCTCGTCCCAGCTCGGACGGGCGGGGGCGTTGCCGAGGTAGAGCTTGTAGGCGCGGCGGATCGGATTGTCATCGGGGGTTTTGTCGAGTGTGCGACCGGTCAGAACGTCGGCGCCGATGCCGGAGAAGTAGATCGGGCCGGGCCAGTCGGCGACGGCCTGGACGGCGGCGGCGGGATCGGGCTTGAAGTTGCCGTACACGTGCGGGTCCATGTGCTCGGGATACCGCCCGCCCATGCAGACCCAGCGATGCACCTTCCGCTTGACCAGCGCCAGCCCGGTGAGCGGACTGATCGCGTCGGGCTTGGACGCAAGCAGATAGCGCAGATTCGTCAGGTACCCGACGGTGACGATCACGACCGAATCGTCGGGCGCCGCGGCCAGCACGCGGCGATACACCGTGACCGCATCGTCGGCATCGTCATTGGTCTTGAGCACGACCGCGCCCTGCCCGATCGCCTTGGCATATTTGGACCCGCGATCGATCGGGGCCCCGGGCAGTTTGGGCGCGCCGATGGGAATGTCGGGGCGGCCGTAGTAACGATTGATCGCCTCCACGCACGGCGCGGAATACGGATAGTGCGAACTGACGACCGTGGCGAGAATCGTCACCTCGCCCTCGTCGGCCATCGCGTGCAGCATCGCCAGCGCGCCCACATCGTCGACATCGGTATCCATGTCCGTATCGAAAAAAATCGGCACCGGATGCGGCTCAGCGGCGCGGAGCGGAACGGACAACACCAGAAGAATGCACCCCATCAACAGCGACACGAAACGTGTGCCTCGGCCCCCTCTCCCTCCGGGAGAGGGTTGGGGTGAGGGTGGCCCCGAATGAGGGCGCGCCACAGATCGATTGCAGTCAGTAATTGAGAGCCCCCTCACCCGGCCCTTCGGGCCGACCTCTCCCGAGGGGAGAGGTGGAAGGCAAACATCAACGACGTGAAGCATGAACACCTCAATCATCAAAAGTCACGGCGCGCCGCTGACGGGCGTCGTCGTATCATAGTTGCGGTGCCACTTGAGGGACCAGACTTCCACGAGCGGGACCGGGGCGGCGTGACCATCGACGAAGGTGATGTTCGTGGCGTCGTCGTGACGATTGGAGACCCATCGGAAGGCCCAGTCGGCGGTGGTGATCGAGAGCGTGGCTTCGGGATTGTCCAGGTCGGAGGGGAAAAGCTTGAGCGTGCCGGGGATGCCGGGCGCGCCGGAGCGGAAAGTGCCGTCGCCGACGATGGGCGTCTGCGCGGGGATGCGAATCTGATTGACGGTCTGAAAGACATTGCCCTTGATGTTGTAGGTTTTCCAGACGGTCGGGCAGAGGTTGATGTTGTAGCTGTAGGATCCGCGATCGAAGGGCGCGCCGGGTTGATAGCCCGCCCGCTGCTCGCTCCACGCCAGTCGGGCCATGCCCATCCGCATGCCCGGCGTGCCGGAGTTGCCCAGTCCCTCCGTGCCCGGCGGATCGACGGTGCTCGGGCACAGCAGGACGGCGGTCGAATCGGCGAAATACTTGTGCAGGACGCCGATCCAGATCAGTTTGTCGGGCCGCTGGAGGGTGTAGTCGAAAAGTCCGCCGCGCCATTCGATGGTGTAGGCGGTCCAGGCGATGCCCAGTTGATGATTGTTCGCCAGACACGCGACGCGCTTGGACACGGCGCGGGCTTTTTTGAGGGAGGGCAGAAGAATCGCGATGAGCAGCGCGATGATGGAGACGACAACGAGGAGTTCGATCAAGGTGAAGGCATGACGCGCGGCGGGTGGAACGGGGTGACTGAAGTCACCCCGCCTCGGGGGGGAGTCATGATGAGTGCGGGTGTGCATCATTTGCGTCGGCGCATCGTCACGAGGCCCATCAGGGCGAGGCCGGCGGGCAGCGCGGCGGGGGTCGGGACGAAGAGGAACTGGTGGGAGTTGAGGACGACATCGCTGATGCGCAGTTCGTCCATGAGTCCGCGCAGCTCGAAGCGGTACGGGGAGCGGGAGGTTCCGCCAAGGCCGAAGGCGGTCGTGATGGCGTTCATGTCGCCGCCGATGGTGGCGGAGCCGATGAAATTGGCTTCGGTGGCTCCGCCGTCCAGACGCGTCCAGTAGAAGGAGACGTTGTTGGCGGTCGCCTCGCCGGTGTAGGTGACGGCGACGTGGAACCATTCGTTGGCGACGAAGGCGTTGGGTCCGGTGGTGGGAATGGCGGCTCCGACGCTGGTGGTTCCGCTGGCCTGTCCGTTGTAGAGGGCGAGGGTTCCATTGAGGATTCGGAAGGCGCCGCCGCGCGTGGTGGCGCTGTCGTGGCTGAAGATGGTCTGTTCGTTGGTGGAGCCGGTGTCGATGTTGGCGATGTTGACGAGTGCTTCGATGGTGAAGGCGCCGTTGGCGGCCTGGAATTCGGCTTGATCGGCGGCGGGTCCGAGTGTGCCGCCGCCGACGCCGCTGGCGGTGGAGTGGGTGCCGCCGCTGCCGGCGTTGAGCATGTTGAAGGCGTTGCCGAAGCCGGAGAACGCGGCGGCGGAGTAGCCGCCGCTGGTGGAATGGTTGCGTCCGTCGGCGCCGCCGGTGCCGGCGGTGGTGCCGGGGATGTTGAGCGTCGTGCCCATGCCCGAATCCATCAGGGCACCGGACGATTCGTCGAAATGGTAGAGATGGAGCGTGTGCGCATCAGCGACGTAGGGCCCCTGAATCGCGGCGTGAGCGGAAGCGCCGAGGGCGATCGAAGCGGCGGCGGCGATCGCAAGTTGGAGGGAGGTGCGTTGGTTTCTCATTGCGTGATCTCCTTGGGCGTTGAGGGGACGGAAATGTCATCGGGCGTCGCGGGGGAAGTGACGGGGTGCGACACGCGGTACATTTCCGCGACCTGTTCGTCGGTGAGCGTGCTGCGCAGGATCAGCACGTCGTCGATCAGGCCGCGGAATCGATAGGCGTCGGGTCGGTCGGGGCGCGTGCCGATTTTCAGATTGGGCATTGCATCGGTGTGAGTGGGGTCGCCATGCGTGGAAGCGGTTTCGGCGCGTCGTCCGTCGACGTAGAGCTTCAGTTCGCCGGCGGACGGGCCAAGCGCACGGAAGGTCGCGGTGATCATGACCCACTGATCGGCTTGCACGGCGGGCGCGGTGACCTGCGTCTTCGTGTCCGGCTCGCCGTTGCGTCCGCACATGACCATCGCGTCGGGGCGACCGTCTTCGAGAAGTCGCAGGAATCGACCGGGGTTCGCGCCGGAGTTCTGCACGCCGACGAGGTAGGCCATGTGATCACCCTTGAAGGCGTCGGGCTTGACCCACGCGCTGACGGTGTAGTCGCCCGCCGGCCAGGTCGCGCCGATGTCGATGTAGCCCGAGCCGTCGAATCGCATCGCCCCGTCCGCGCGGCCGAAGCGATCCGCGGCGGGCGCGACGCGGCCTTCGATCCGGCCGTCGGGCCCGAGCGTCGCCGAGGCCGTGCCGTCCAGCGGGTAGTACGCCATCGCCTGTGCGTCATTGAGGAGTCGTGCGGCGAGATAGGTCTGCCACCATTTCTCATCGGGGCCGGCGAATTCGATGCGCCCGTCGCGCACGCGGACGCGCTGCCCGGCGGTGATGACGCGGCTTTCGTGCGTGGTCACCACCTGCACGCGCCCTTCGATGACGCCCAGCGTGTCGGCGGTCGGGGCGTCGATCGACAGCTCGAAGCGCGTGCCTAGATCGATGACGCGCGTGCCATCGGGGGTTTGGATCATGAACCCGGCCGCTCGGGCGGGGACGTACGCATTGAGCGTTCCGCTTCGCAGGACGCCGCGGTTGGGGCCGAGCATGGATAGTTCGCAGGGACCGGTCAGATCGACGACGGCCCCGCTATGGAACATCACCTGCGCCTTGCCGCGGGTCAGCGCCATCTCGCCCGCCCGCAGATCGGAGCCCAGCGCGTAGGACGCATCGGCGAAGGCGGCATCGGGGGAAAGGTCGCTGAGCATCGCGACGGCCGTGTCGGAGTGCGGAGCGGGGAGTGCGGAATGGGGAGCAGTCGGCAGGAAGACATACAACAGCGCGGCGGCGAGCGTGACGAGTGCGGCGGCGGTGTACCAGACGCTTCGCCCCGGAGCGGGCTCAGCGTCGGCGTGGCGCGCTGCGGATGATTCCCTCACGCCGACGCTGAGCCGCGCTTCACGGCGAAGCGTCTGGTACTTCCGCGCCTTGAGTTCCCATCGCAAATGTGCATGGAGCTGCACATAATCCGCGTAAAAACGGCGTAGTTCCTCCTCTTCGCGCAGCAGGCCGGCAAACGCATGCGACTGCGCTTCGGTCATCTCCGCGGCGAAGAACGACTCGAAAAGCTCCGCGGTTTGGGGAAGCGGCGATTCGTTCATGCTTCGCCTCCCGGATTTTCGATTTCGATCCGCCGGGCGATGCACTTGAGCAGCGCGATGCGGATTCGGTACATCGTCTGATACAACGACGCGAGCGGACGCTGCATCGACTCGGCGATCGCGCGGACCGTCTCGTCGCCGGCGTAGTGCCGCTCCAGAAGCTCGCGCTGCGTCGGGCTCAGCTCCGCAAGACAACGGCCCAGCGCCTTGCGCCGCGCCTCCGACTGGTCCGCGCTGGCGGCGGCGGCGTCGGCGAGGTTCATGAGCAACGCATCATCAAACACCAGCCGGCTCCGCGCAAACTGCTTCCGCGCGGTCAGCACTTCGAAGTAGGCGACCCGGCAAGCCCACGCCATGAACGGCGTCCCCGCCTCAAACTCCCCCGCCTTGCGCCACAACACCAGATTGACCTGCTGAAGCACATCCTGAGCCGTGTCATAGTCGCCGACGAGCGACATGATGTACCCGTAAAGGGCCGGCTGGGAACTGGTGAGCTGCTGCGCGTAGGCCTCGGAGGGTGTCAGTCGCTCATCCATTGCGGTCTCCACTTCAATACGGCGCAACTGCGACGACCTTCAACAGACGCATCCGAAAAAATTTCGCGCCGCGCGGGCAGCACGCCGTAAAAGATACCGTAAATAAAAAACCCGCCAGTCAAAACCGCGGCGGGCGGAGCGTGACGGGGGTTGGATCAGGCGGGTCAGCGGTTGTCCCATTCGCCGGGGCCGATCGATAAGTGCTGGAGATTGACGACGTTGCCGCTGGGGGCGCGGGCTTTCCAGTCGAACGTCGGCGTGGGGCCAAGACCGGTGGAGAGGATGTGCTGGGCGGAGCCGTCGGCGGCGAAGTAGTTGCCCCCGCCGTCGGGGTGCCATGTGCCGAGGCGATCGACGTTGGCGTGGCCGGGCTCGATGTTGGTGCGGTTGATGTTGACGGCCGGGTCCTCCTCGACGATCAACGGCATGGGCACGCTGTCCCATCGTCCGGTGGCGGGGTCCTGCACGCTGGCGTTGAGCGGGACGGAGCCGCGGGAGGCCCCGGCGAGACTGATGAACGAGGCGTAGTCGAACATGCCGTTGGACCCGACGCCCGACCCAAGCACGCCCGCCCGCAGACCCGGGCAGCGGTACATCTCTTTGGACACGATCAGTCCCTCGCCGCCGAGGTATTTGATGAGCGTGCCTTTCTTCGGAACGGCGGTCCAGATTTCCTTGCCCATCCAAGAATTCTGCCAGTCTTCGTTGTAGTGGGTCCAGTAGACGCTGGGCAGGCGCTGCTTGTGATCATCGGCGAACATGAAGAACGCGATGCCGATGCTGCGCTGCTTCGTGCGGCAGACGACGTCCTCGGCGACGTCGCGCGCCCGTGTGATCGCCGGCAGGAGAATCGCGACGAGCAAAGCAATGATCGCGACGACGACGAGGAGCTCGATCAAGGTGAAGGCGCGCCGCCCGGCGGGCGCGCTACGGACAGCGCATTTAGCGGCGGGGCTTGCCCCGCGTGGCGCGATGCGTCCGCCGCGGGGGGCAGGCCCCGCCGCTAAATGACGCGCGAGATGGACGGGTTTGCAGTTCATTTGCGGCGGCGCATCGTCACGAGACCCATCAGCGCCAGCCCGGCCGGCAGCGCGGCGGGGGCGGGGATCACCATGAGTCCCTGAATCTGCGACTGCGAGAGGGCGATGTCGTAGACGCGGACCTCGTCGATGTAGCCGGCGAAGTTTTCGCCGCCGGGGCCGTTGCCGATGCGGAAGATGTCGGGGGTGACGCCGGGGGCGAGCGTGCCGGCGACGGTGCCGATGTTCACGCCGTTCACGTAGAACGTGGCGTCGAAGCCCGAATCGAAGACGACGCTGACGAAGGACCACACGCCGGCCTGAATGCTCGCGGCGATGTCGTAGTCCTTCTTGCCGAAGGCGGTGAAACGAAGTTTGTCCCCATTGAGCCCCAGGCCCCAGCCGGTGCCGCTCGTCGACGCGGTCGAGGAGAAGATGCGCTGGATGCCGTTGGTGTCATCGGGATTGATCCATGCCGAGACGGTGAAGTTGCTCGTCAGGTTGCCGAAGTCGACGTTGTGGGCGTTGACTTCCTGATTGGTGCCGTTGAAGTGGTAGGACGAGCCGAACTCGGGGCCGACGGAGGCGTTGCCGACGGTGGGCGCGTTGACGGCGTCACCGGTGTGGGTTCCGTTGGCCTGATAGCCGGAGGAGTCGTAGGCCTTGGTGCCGGACTTTTCGTCCAGGGCGTAGTAGGCGACGAGATGGGGGACGGTGGCGAGCGTCTGAATCTCCGAGGCGGACAGCACGCCCGAGTAAGCGCGGACATCGTAAAGCGCGCCGTTGAAAAGTTCGTTGGTGTTCAAGCCGGAGATCTGCCATCCGAACCCGGCGTTGCCCTGCGTGCCGATGCTCGAGTCGGTGTTGCCGGCTCCGGTGAGGGCGACGCCGTTGACGTAATACGTGATCGCGCCGCTGGACGCCTGCGTCACGGCGATGTGCCGCCAGCCGGCGGCGACGAGCGCGGCGGCGCTGGACGTGTTGTCCGCCGCGCCGTAGGTCGTCAGCAGGATTTCCGACCCGCTGATGCCGAAGCCCCACCCGTTGCCCGTGGCGTTGCGCGAGAGGACGCGCTGCTTGCCGGAGACGGCGTCGGGCTTGATCCAGGCGGTCAGCGTCATGTCATTGATGATCGTGCGGAGATTCTCGGCGGAGTTGAGCCCGGTCACGCGGGCCAGTCCGCCGGACTGATCGAAGTCGGTGGCGGCGGAGTACGAATCGGGCGTCTCGGCGGCGTGGAAGGCCGAGCCGGTGTAGGTGCCGTCGTCGTTGAAGCTCGACTGATCGTTGGCGGTGCCGGTGGGCGCGTCGATGAGGAGCCACTGGCCGTTAAGCGTGGCGGCGGAGGCGATCGAGGCGCTGAGCGTGAACATCAATGACGTGGTGAGTTTCGTAAGTCGATTCATCCTGTTTGCTCCTGTCCGAAATTAAGGGTGCGGGTTGCCGATTCGGTAATGTTCATCAATCTGCCGTTGCGAAAGCGGGCGGTCATACACCGCCAGGTGCGCCGCATTTTGTCCGAACGCTTCGGCGCCGTCGCTCATCGCGCCGATCGAAAGCCGCACGCGATCGGTGTAGCGCGGGGCCGTGTTGGCGATCATCCAACCCTGCGGCTCGCCGTCGACGTAGAGCCGCGCCGCGCCGCCTGCCTCGTAAACCAGCGCGACGAAAATCCATCGACCCGTCGGCAGATTCAGGTCGGTGAAGTCCATGTCGCGCACGCCGTACTGCGTGAAGCGAACGGTGTGACGGTCCATGAAACCCAGTCCCCATCCGCCGGCGGCGCTGACCGAGCCGTTCGATCGCCCGTCGATGCTGATGAGCCGCTGCACGAGTTCGTCATGCGGCTGTGCGTTGAGCTTGACCCATGCTTCGATCGAGATCGCGCCCGTGAGTTTCAGCGCCGCCGGATCGCCGCTCAGGCGCTGCCCGTCAGCGAAGTCCGCCGCTTTCTGATCGGGCGTCGGGCCCTTGGACATCGTCAGTTTCGTCATGCCCTCCAGCGCGATCGCCGCGCGGCCCAGCGGTTTTTCATGACCATCAAGCGGCCAGTACGCCAGCGGGTCGTCGCTGAGGATGCGCTGCCGATACAGTTCGCCGGGCGTCATCTGGAAGCGATCGCGCAGATTCATCTCGGCGACGAGACTTGTGAGTTTCCGCCCCCCCGCCGCCGCCGACGCCGCCATCCCCGCCGTCATGTTCAACGGCTCGCCCCGGCCGGCGGCGTCGAACGTCACGCGCCCTTCCAGCACATCCGCCCGCACCGTGCCGTCGCGCGACACGCGCACGACGAACTCGGTGCCCAGATCGGTGATGCGCGTATGGTCGGGCGTTTCGATGTAGAACCCCGCGGCGGGATGGGGCACATGCGCCATCAGTTCGCCATACTCGAGCCGCCCGCTGCCGGGACCGGTCACGATGAACTTCGCCGGCCCGCACAAGGTCACCAGGGCGCCGTCGCGGAAGTAGAGCTGGGCCGTGCCGTATTCGAGCCCGACTTCGCCCATCGTCGCCGCTTCGCCGATCGCCGTTGTTTCATTGATCCTCGACGTCGGCGACCAGAGCGCGCCCTGCGCATCGGTGAGCGTGACGATCTGCTCGATCGCCGGCGCGACGGGCGCGACGGGCGAATCGCTGGTCGCGCGCGGCCAGTACCAGTAACCCGCCATCACCACCAGCACCGCCGCCGCCGCCGCGAGCGCTTCCGCGGCGTACCAGACGCTTCGCCGCGAAGCGCGGCTCAGCGTCGGCGTGAAGGAATCGTCCGCAGCGCACCACGCCGACGATGAGCCCGCTCTGGGGCGAAGCGTCTGGTACGCCTTTCCCTTCCCACGGAAGCACCACTGCATCGACACATGCATGTCCATCGCTTCCAGGTACCGCCGCCGCGCCGTTTCGTCCGTGCGCAACAGCGTCTCGGCCAGCCGGCGCTCGTCCGCGCCGAGCCGGCCTTCGATCAGGCGGTCGATCCAGTCGATGGGCAGCGTCATTCGCCGGCCCCCTCGGCGACGCGCTGACGGATGCACTCGGCCAGCGCGTGGCGAATGCGGCGAAGCGACAGGTACAGCGCATTGCTGGTCTGCCCGAGCCGGGTCGCGATCTCGTTGATGGCTTCGACCCCGCTGTACGCCTGCTCGACAAGCTCGCGCTGGCGCGGGGGAAGCGTATCGATGCAGTGCCGCAGGGCGACGCGCCGGTCGTCGAGCTGCGTGTCGATCTTCCGCCGCTCGTCCGCCAATAGTTCGATCACATCGCTCGAAAACGCCTGCGGACTCCGGTCGCCGCGGCGGATGTAATTAAGCACCTCGTACCGCGCGATCGTGCAGGCCCACTTGACGAAATCCGTCCCCGCCTCGAACTGCTCCCACTTGCGCCAGAGCACCAGCGAGGTCTGCTGAAACACCTCTTCCGCATCCGTCCGGTTCGGCAACAGCGTGCCGATGAAGGCGTACACGCGGTCCTGCCCGCGCACGAACTGCTCCGCGAAATCGCTCTGTGCATGCATGCGACGCTCCGCCTTCTATCAAGCAACGTCGCGCCGGCGGCGAATCTGTCACACCCCCAGCGAAAAATATTTTTCCATCACCTTAACCATCTGTGATTTCACCTCCTCCATCGATGGACACCGCGCCCCCAACTGCTCCGACATCGACGTGACCGGCCGGGTCAGCCCGCAGGGCACGATCAGCTTGAAATGCTCCAGATTCGTCGTCACATTCAATGCCAACCCGTGCAAGGAAACCCACCGCTGAATCCGCACCCCGATCGCGGCGATCTTTGAGGAGTTCGGAGTGGGGAGTGCGGCGTGCGGAGTACAAGGCAAGGGCCGCCCCGCCTTCTCTTCACTCCGCACGCCGCACTCCCCGTTCCGCATTCCCACCCAAACTCCCACCGCCCTGCACGCCGATTCATCCCGCCCCGCCTGAATGTCGAACGCTCCGAGCGTGTCGATGACGATCTGCTCGAGCGTGTGGACATACTGGCGGACGTTGAGGCCGAGGCGCTGAAGCGGCAGGATGGGGTAGGCGACAAGCTGGCCGGGACCGTGGTAGGTGATGTCGCCCCCGCGGTCGGTGGATTCGACCGCGACGCCGAGTCGATGAAGCTCCGCCGGCGCGGCGAGTAAATGATTCATCGCACTGTCGCGCCGGCTGACGGTGATGACCGGCTCGTGCTCGAGCAGCAGCACGGTCGGCTCCGCTTCGCCCGCCAGCACCGCGGCGTGAAGGCGCTGTTGCTCCGCAAACGCATCGCGGTAACCGATGCGCCCCAGATCGACAAATCGCGGCGAGGTGTTGGTCTCCTGAGTCACGGCACTTATGATATCCCTCATGGCTCAGATTCACCCCACCGCCATCGTCGATTACCCCCCCGGCCTCGCCGACAACGTCGTCGTCGGCCCCTTGTGCATCCTCCGCGGCAAAGTCAACATCGGAGCCGGCACACGACTCCTCCACCGCGTCACCATGCAGGGGCCCGTCAACATCGGCGAAAAGAACCTGCTCTACCCCAATGTCTGCATCGGATACGCCCCGCAGGATTTCAAATTCGACTCCGCCAAAGAGGGCTCCGGCGTCGTCATCGGGCACAGCAATGTCTTCCGCGAAGGCGTCACCGTCCACCGCGGGTCCGGCGATGCCGGCGACCCGCCGACCTCGATCGGCGATCGCAATTTCTTCATGGTCAATTCCCACGTCGCGCACGACTGCAACGTCGGATCCGACATCATCATGGTCAACGGGTCGCTCCTGGCCGGGCACGTCACGGTGCAGAATAACGCCATCCTCGGCGGCAACGCGGCCGTGCACCAGTTCGTCCGCATCGGGCGGCTGGCGATGCTCGGCGGCGGCGCGGTGCTGACCAAGGACCTCCCGCCGTTCTGCGTCGCGCGCGAATCGCGCGGCGTCGGGTCGCTCAATCTCGTGGGCCTGCGACGGTCGGGACTGCGCGACAGCATCAAGCCCCTCAAGGAAGGGTTCGACATCCTCTATCGCCATCGCCACACCAACCCCCGCGCCATCGAACTGATCATGGAAAAACTCGGCGACGATCCGCTCTGCCGCGAACTCGCCCAGTTCGTGGCTCAAACCAAACGCGGCATCACCTCCTACCGACCCTCCGACGAAGAGTAGCCCATGCACCTGTGCGTCCTCGGCTCCGGCTCAAGCGGCAACGCCTCCGTCCTCCGCCTCGGCTCGCGCTGCCTGCTCATCGACGCCGGGTTCGGCCCACGCACCATGACCAAGCGCCTCGCCGACCTGGGCCTCTCCCTCGCCGACCTCGACGCCGTGCTGCTCACACACCTGGACACCGATCACTTCCAGCCGACCTGGTTCACCACGCTCCTCAAACTCAACATCCGCGTCTACTGTCACCAGCGTCATCTCGCCGAGCTTTACCAGCACACCGTCGCCACGCCCGGCGGAGCCGACGCTCGCATGCTCCACCGCGCGGGTCTGCTGCATCCCTTCACCGACATCCCCTTCACGCTGACGCTTGCCGACGGCTCGACCGCCCGCGTCACGCCCGTCAATCTCGCCCACGACCGCGAAGGCACGACCGGCTACCGCATCGACGCCCCGACCGGACGCCTCGGTTTCGCCACCGACCTGGGCCGCGTGACCCGACAACTTGTCGAAACCTTCGCGAATGTGGACCTGCTCGCCATCGAGTCCAACTACGATCCGCCCATGCAGCGCGCCAGCGCCCGCCCCGCCATGCTCAAGCGCCGCATCATGGGCGGGTCCGGACACCTGTCCAACGAACAGGCCATGGACGGCATCCGCGAAATCGCCGCCCGCTCCAAGCAGCCCCCCCGCCATATCGTCCTGCTCCATCTCTCCCGACAGTGCAACTGCCCCCAGCGCATCCTCGAACTCTATGGCTTGCAACCGCACCTCGCCGAGCGCATCTGCATCACCAACCAGCACGCGCGCACGCCCTGGCTCTCCGCCGACGAAACCCAACTCCAGCTCGACGGCCAGCAGCTTCACATGTGGTGATCCGCTTTTGAATCTACGAAAACGTGTGTGAAGCCGGTTTTTACGAGCCGCGACCGTGAGGGAGCGGTCAAGGAACCGCATTTGGCGCGGATTCGACCGCTTGCTGACGCGCGCGGCTCGTTAGGAGTATGGCTACACATTGATTGAAACCGCTCCAAACAAGCCGAGGGCTGAGCGCAGCGAAGCCCCGGATATCTTGGTTGACTTGCGTCAGGGGGCGTTCCGCCCCCCGACACCCCCTCGATGCAAAAGACACGAAAACAAGAACCCCGCTCGCCGCGGGGGCATCTCATTCTCCTGCCGCCAAACACGGAGCATGGCACGCGACGCGCGGCGTGCCCGGCCTTTGAGGAGGAGAATGAGAAGCCCCCGCGGCGAGCGGATGCCTTGTTGTCTTTTCGGGGGTGTCGGGGGCTGCAAGCCGCCTGACGCAAGTCATCAAGCCGACGCTGTGTCCAATCCATGCAACTGCGTCTGACACAGAACGCGGTAAATGTCCGATGTTTTGAGCAGCTCCGCGTGCGTGCCGACGGAGGCGATGACGCCGTCGGCCATGACGACGATCTTGTGGGCGTTCACGACAGTGGACAGTCGATGCGCGATGACAAACGTCGTCCGATCCTTGACGAACTCGGCGAGCGCGGCGGTGATCTGCGCTTCGGACTCCGTGTCGATCTGACTCGTCGCCTCGTCGAGAATCAGAATCGGCGGATTGCGGAGAATCGCGCGGGCGATGGCGATGCGCTGGCGCTGTCCGCCGCTGAGCCGCTGTCCGCGCTCGCCGATGGGGGCGTCGTAGCCGTCGGGCATGGCGCAGATGAAGGCGTGGGCATGAGCGCGCTTCGCCGCTTCGATGACGGCTTCACGATCGGCGCTGCGCAGACCGTAGGAAATGTTCTGCGCGATCGTGCCGTCAAAGAGCACCGTGTCCTGCGTAACCATGGCGATCTGCTTGCGCACCGACTTGAGCGTGCACTTGGCGATGTCCGTCCCGTCGATGAGAATCCGCCCCGCGTCCGGATCGTAGAGCCGCGGCAACAGACTCAGCAGCGTGCTCTTGCCCGACCCGTTGGACCCGACGATCGCACAGATGCTCCCGTGCGGAACCTCAAGCGACACGTCCCGCAGCACCTTGCGCGTCGTGCCCGGGTACGCGAACGTCACCTGCTCGAACGCCACCGACTGCTTGTGCGTCGCGAGCCGGGGCAGGTGCATCCGCCCCTGCGGCGGATTTTCCACCGGAAAATGCAGCACTTCCGTAATATTGTCCGCCGCGGCGGCGGCTTCCTGAAGCGTATTGTTGAGCCCGTTGAGCTGCTTGAACGAGTTGGCCGAGCCGGCGAGCATCACGATGACGCCGACGAGCGTGTACGTCGGCTTGCCCTGCTCAAAGACGCTCCACGCCGCGATGAGCACCACCATCACCAGTCCCACCATGCTCAGCGTCTCGACGATCGGCGAGCTGAGCGCCCGGGCCGTACGCGCTTTCATCTGATGCGCCAGCACGGTGCGGTTGATCACATTGAAGCGACGCCGCTCGTAGCCCTCCGCCTGATGCACCTTCACGACGCGCAGTCCCTGCATCGACTCGGTCAGCGCCCCGAGCATCACGCCGAATTGAAGCAGCGCCCGCTTGGACGCCCGCCGGATGCGCTTACTGAATTTGCGGATCATCACGCCCATGATCGGCAGCACCACCAGAAAGATCAGGGTGAGTTTCCAGTCCATGATGAACGCGCCGATGAGCAGGACGATGCCGACCGTGATGCCGCGCAGCGACTTGGCGGTGATGGCGTTGAACCCGCGCCCCAGTCCCTCGCAGTCGCGGACGACCCGGCTGGCCTGCTCGGCCGTCTTCTCCTGCGACGCCACCGCCATCGGCAGATGCACCAGCCGCGTGAACACCTTTTTCCGCAGGCGCATCACCGTGTTGAGCCCCATCGTGATCGTCGAGAATTCATGCAGGAACCGCCCGCACGAGCCGATCACCGCCAATACGAGAATCCCGCCCAGCGTCATCGCCAAGCCCCACCACGCATCCTTGGGCACATACGCCATGACCCACAGAACATCGACGTGCCATTGCGTGTTGAGCGCGGTGAGTTTCTGCTCGAGGATATCGTGGATCGTCGTGTTGTCTTCGATGAACTGCCGCACGACCCAGGTCAGCGAGCCGAACCCGCCCAGTTGGCACGACGCGTCGATGAGCATGCCGATGATCGCCAGCGTGACGAGCTTGCGGTATTCGAGCATGATCTTGGCGTAGCGCCAGAAGTTGGTCATCGCGTGATTCCGCCGGCTTGTGGATCGAGACGGGCCAGGTAGTCGAAGTATCGCGGAAACGTCTTGTTGACGCACGCCGGGTCGGCGATCCGCACGCCATCACTGCGCAATCCCGCCAGCGAAAACGCCATCGCCATGCGATGATCGTCATACGTCTCGATCAATGCGGGCGAAAGCTTCCCCCCGGCGGGCGGATCGATGTGAAGATCATCGCTCTCCACACGCACCGTCGCGCCCAGCTTCGTCAGTTCATCGCGCAGAGCCGCCATGCGGTCCGTCTCCTTGACGCGCAGGTTGCCGACGTTGCGAATCACCGTCGGTCCGTCGGCGAAAAGCGCCGCCACGCCGAGCGTCTGCGCCATGTCGGGCATCGCGTTCAAATCAACGTCGATCCCGCGAAGCTGGTCGGGGCCGGTGACGGTGATGGCGTTGGCTTCGACATGCACGCTCGCGCCCATGTTCGCCAGACACGTTTGGGCGAAATGCGTGTCGCCCTGAAGCGCGGTGTGGCCCAGACCGATGATGCGCATCGTGGCGCCGGCGGTGATGGCGGCGGCGGCGAGGAAATAGCTGGCGTTGGACGCATCGGGTTCGACCCACCAGTCGCGCGCCGTGTATTGACCGCGCCGGACCTGAATCGCCGGATACGCCGCGACTTTTTCGGGGGGCACGATCACGACGTCCGCCCCGAACTGTCGCATCAGGGCGAGGGTCATCTCAATGTAGGGCCAGCTTGTCACCGGGCCGTCGAAGTCGATGATCAGGTCCTGCCGCATGTACGGCCCGACGTGCAGCAGCGCGGAGATGTACTGGCTGCTGAGTGTCGGCGCGAGCGTGAGCAAGCCGCCTGCCAGGCCGCGAGCGGCGATCTCCAAAGGCGGGAAACCGTCTTCGCCGAGGTAGCGGACTTCCGCGCCGAGCGAGCGGAGCGGGTCGACCAGTTGTCCGATCGGGCGCTGGCGCATGCGGGGGATGCCGTCGAGCGTGTAGGTTCCGTGCCCGAGGCAGCACGCGGCGGTGAGGAAGCGCATCGCGGTCCCGGCGTTGCCGAGGATCAGATCAGCGTCCTTCGCAGGAATCGTCCCCGCCTTGCCGACGACGCGCACGGTGCGCTTGGGTTCATTGATGGTCAGTTCGAACCCGAGCTTGCCCAGGGCCGCCATCATCACGCGCGTATCGTCGGCGAAAAGCACATTGGTCAAAGTCGACGGCCCGTCGGCGAGCGCCGCCAGCAGCAGCGCGCGATTCGTCAGACTCTTGGACCCGGGCAGATCGTCGAGCGTGATCTGAAAGGGACCACGGAGGGGCGTGATGGGAAGGGATGAAGACATTTGAGAGTGCGGAATGGGCAGTGCGGAGTGGGGAGTACGGACCGCCAAACCCTACTTGTTGGCGCGGAAGACGGCGACGACGTTTTCGATGGGGACGACGAAGAGGCGGTTGTCGCCTTCGAAGTCGACGGGGATCGCCTGGTGCGGGTTGAAGAGCACCTTGTCGTACTGGGCGATGGGGTAGTCTTCGTCGTGGGCCACCTGGGCGCTGACGGCGACGACGCGGCCGGTCAGGGTGGGGATCTCGATTTTGTCGGGGAGGTGGATGCCGCTCTTGGTCTGCTTCTTGTCCTCGTCCTTGCGGATCAGGACGCGCTTGCCGATGGGCTCGACGGTTTCGAGAGGGGAGGTTTTGGTGGGTCGTGTATTGCTCATGATATTTTGGTCCGGCGAGCGGGGATTATACGTCAAGCGGTGCGGGCCGACCACCGCCGTCGTTTCGGTTACAATCACCGCCCGCCGACTTTCACACAGGGAGCGCACCGCGATGCTGGAGCTTCGGGATTTCATCAAGGACGTGCCGGACTGGCCCAAGCCGGGCATCGTGTTCAAGGACATCACGCCGATGCTCAATCATCCCAGCGCGTTGTCGATGGCGATCGAGCAGATGGCCAGCCCGTTCCGGGGTCAACACATCGACCTGGTCGCCGGGGCCGAGTCGCGCGGGTTCATCTTCGGCATCGCGCTGGCGCAGTCGCTGTCGGCGGGTTTCGTCCCGATTCGCAAACCCAAAAAGCTGCCGCGCGCCGTGCACAGCGCCGAGTATGCGCTCGAATACGGGACGGACAAGCTCGAGGTGCACACCGACGCGATGAAGCCGGGCCAGCGCGTGCTGCTTGTCGACGACCTGCTCGCGACCGGCGGGACGATGCACGCCTGCTGCCAGATGGTCCAACTGCTCGGCGCCGAACTGGCGGGGATCACGTGTCTGATCGAACTGACCTTTTTGAACGGGCGCGAGAAGCTCAAGGCGTTCAATCAGAATGTGCATGCGGTGATCAAGTACTGAGTGTGGAGTGTGGAGTTGGGAGTGCGGAGTAAAAGACAGAAGACGCCCCATTGTCTTTCACTCCGAACTCCACACTCCGAACGCCGCATTCCCCACTCCCCCACCCGCCGCAAGCGGCGTCGCTAAACAAATAAAGCGGACCCGGCACATCATGTCCGGGTCCGCTTTTAACTTGGGTCCGATCGGGTGACGATCGGAGAGTTGTGGCGATCAGGCGGCCTTGCGGTTGCGGCGGAGGATCAGAGCGGCGAGGCCCATCAGGCCGGCGGGCAGCGCAGCGGGGGTCGGGACCACATGGGTCTGCGGAGCGAATTCGCCGGCGGTTTCGATGATGTCGTTGCCGCAGCCCCAGACGATGTGGGCGGAGGCGGAAGTCAGGTCGACCTGTCCGAGGATCGAGGCGAGGTCGATCGTGTACTGGATGAACACGGTGCCGTCTTCCTTGCCGCCGTAGTTGGCCATGGCGGTTTCAATCAGGGCGGAGGAGCCGAGCTTGAGGTTGCTGGCGATGTTGCCCTTGACGGCCCAGGGGGCGACCCATCCCTGCACGGTGTTGGTGCCGGGGCCGAAGTCGCTGGTCACCTGCGTGCTGTGGTTGAGGTACGAGCCCGAGACATTCTGAAGGGCAAGGGTCTGCGTGCCTTCGTTGGTGATCTGATAGATGGAGCCGGCGGTCAGACCCGCGTTGAGGGACTGCGTGACGATGCCGTACTCGACGCCGTTGAGCGTGATGAACATGTCGCCGAGGTTGTAGGTGTGACCGCTGTAGGTGTTGGTCAGGGCGCCGTCGGACCCGCCGCCGGCGACGACGAGAATCTCGAGCTTGCCGCTGTTCTGGCGGACATGAAGCTGTTCGAGGTCGAACAGTTCGCCGACGCTGCCGCCGGGGCTGGGCACGTGGCCGACACCGTTGGGGTAGTTGACGGGCGAGTAGTCGTTCTGAATGGTGAAGAAGCCGTTGAGCGTGGAGGTGTTGACCTGATTGGCCTGTGTGAAAGGTGTCAGACCCCACTGATCCACGACACCGGAGGTGACGGTCAGGGCGGCGTTGGCGAACGTCGAGAGCCCCATGACCACGAGAGCGGTAAGACCAAGAGTACGGAACATTCTCATTTTCCTTTCGAGGTTGGTTACGCCGACGCCACATCGGCGGTCGGCCCGGACCCGAGGACATAGAACGAATGGCGTGCCAAACTCGGAGGCGCGGTCGCAAAATCCGTCGAATCACGAAAATGGCGGAAAATGCCGCCAAAAACACCGGTCCGGATGTGCGGTTTGTAACGCCTGCGCGCGGATGTGTCGTCAAGCAACCACGGGCGCGAAGCGATGATGGATGAGAACGACGTGGGGAGAGTGGGGAGTGGGGAGTTGGGAGTGTGGAGTGTGGAGTGAAAGACGGGAGGGGCGCGCCCCCCTGCTTCTACGCCGCACTCCGCATTCCCGACTCCGCACTCAAAAATATCCCGCCGCGCGCGGCGTCGCTACACGGGGGATTTGACGGGCGCGGCCTTCAATGGCGCGACCAATAACTTGCGCAGCACCGCCAGCAGCGTCGTCGGCTGCTCAATGTAGCTGCGCGGCGGACGGTAATACACGGTGCCGGGCTTGTCGGGGGCGGGCGTGTCGACGAGACGCACCGATCCCGCCGCACCGGCGAGCATCGGCGAAAGCTTCTGCACATGATGCGTCGAGAAAATCAGATCGTCGCCATCGAGCTTCAGCGCCATCACATCAAGCTGCGCCAGCGCCGCGCGAATCTCCGCGAGCGTGACCAGAAGCTGCGCCGGCTTGGGCAGCGGGCCGTACGCTTCGACCAGCTCGCGCTCCACCGCCGCGAGCACCTCAAAGTCCCCCGCCCGGTTGATCCGCCGGTACGCATCCATCCGGTGCTTGTCCGAGGGAATGTACGGCCGCGGCAAATGCCCCGACAGACCCAATTCAAGATGCGTCTGCACCGGCGCCCGGCGATGATCGTTCTTCAAATCGCTCGTCGCGTGTTCGAGAAGCTGGCAATACATTTCGTAGCCGACGGAGGCGATGTGCCCGGATTGCTCGGCGCCGAGGATGTTTCCGACGCCGCGGATTTCCATGTCGCGCATGGCGATCTTGAAGCCGGCCCCGAGCATGGAAAACTCCTCGATCGCGCGGAGCCGGCGCTGCGCGACTTCACTGAGCGGGCGCGATTCGGGCAGGAGAAGGTAGCAGTACGCCCGGTGCTTGTATCGCCCGACGCGCCCGCGAAGCTGATGCATCTCCGCGAGGCCGAAGCGATCGCAGTCGGCGATGAACATCGTGTTGGCGGTCGGAATGTCGATGCCCGATTCGATGATGGTGGTGCACACAAGCACATCCGCCTCGCCGCGGATGAACTCGAGCATGACATCCTCCAATTCGTGCCCCGGCATCTGCCCGTGCCCGACGACGAACCGCGCCTCCGGCACGAGCGTCTTCAAATCCGCCGCGACATCGTAAATGCTCCCCACGCGATTGTGCACGAAATAGCACTGGCCCCCGCGATTGATCTCGCGCAGAATCGCATGACGAATCCGCTGCTTTTCGTAAGGAATCACTTCCGTCACGACCGCGCGCCGCTCCGCCGGCGGGGTCGACAAGCTCGAAATATCCCGCAGGCCCAAGAGCGCCATGTGCAGCGTGCGCGGAATCGGCGTCGCCGAGAGCGTCAGCACATCGACCGTCACGCGGAAACGCATCAGCCGGTTTTTATGTTCGACGCCGAACTTCTGCTCCTCATCGACGATCACCATGCCCAGGTCCTTGAAGTACAGATCGTCGGAGAGAATGCGATGCGTGCCGATGACGATGTCGACGCGTCCCTCCGCCAGGCCGGCGAGCGTGTCGCGGACCTGCTGCGTCGTGCGGAAGCGATTGAGCGTCTCGATCTTCACGGGGTAATCGGCCATGCGCTCGCGGAACGTCCGCTCGTGCTGATCGCTCAAGACGGTCGTCGGGCAGAGCACCGCCACCTGCTTGCCCGCCTCGACCGCGCGGAACGCCGCGCGCATGGCAAGCTCGGTTTTGCCGTACCCCACGTCGCCGCAGATGAGCCGGTCCATCGGCTGCGGGTCCGCCATGTCCTTGCGAATCTCGACCATCGCGGCGAGCTGGTCCTCCGTCTCGTCGTACGGAAACTCCGCCTCGAATTGCTTCATCCACATGGTTTCATCGGGATACCGGATGCCCGGCATCGACGCGCGCGCCGCCTGCACGCGCAATAGCTCAGCCGCCAGATCCTTGACCGACTCGGCGACCGCCTCCTTCTGTTTGCGCCACCGCGTTCCGCCGAGCTTCGACAGCGGCGGGCGACCGGCGAAGCCGCCCACGTATTTGTGAACCAGTTCGATCTGCGAGGCCGGCACGTGAAGCAGCGCCTTTTCCGCGAACTCGAGCGTCAGGTATTCCTCGCCGTCGCCTTCCTTGCGCATCGAGCGAAGGCCTTGAAACTTCGCGATGCCGTGATGCTGATGCACCACAAAATCACCCGGCTCGATATCCAAAAACGTATCGACCGCCCGCGCCGCGCTGACCCGACGAATCCGCCGCTTGGCCCCGTACCGATGCAACATCTCGTGATGCGGCACGATGGCGAGCTCGGAGTGCGGAGCGGGGACCGCGGAGTTCGGAGTGCGGAGCGCGGCATCTTCCTTGCCTTTCCACTCCGCATTCCCCACTCCCAACTCCCCACTCCAAATGAACCCCCGATACAGATACCCGACTTCCAGCGCGATCGACTTTGCGCTTCCGGGGGTGTGTTCGTCAATCAACTCCCCGAGCCGCGCCCGCTCCGCCTCGCGCTGGCAGAGCACGACGATGTCCTGCTCCGCCGTCATCTCGCCCAGTTCGACGACCGCCTTCTTGGCATCATGCTCAAACGGCGGCAGCGCGCGAACGGGGAGCGTGATGCGATGTTTCGCCATGCCGGGGGCGGCGAACTGGTTGATGTGCACGATGGCGAATTTGTCGAAGGCCTTGTTGACCGTGCCGGGCGAATAGATGCCTGTCGCATCGGTGAGCCGCTCGTAATACCCGCGCGCCTGCTCGGCGATCTCGAGTGTTTCGTGCTGCACGATGATCGTGTCGGCCCCGAGCATGGACCAGATGCTCGTCGTCCGCTCGTCCGATTGAATCTGCTCCGCCGAAGCGCCGATGAGTCGCACCCCCGGAAGTTTGCGCCCGCTGGCCATTGAGTCCAGGTCCACCTCGGCGATCTCGTCGATCTGATCGCCGAAGAAATCGATACGGACCGGCGTCAGATTGCCCGGCGGACACACGTCGACGATCCCCCCGCGCACCGCGAAATCCCCCGGCTCTTCGACGACATCGACCCGCTCGTACCCCGCCCCCGCGAGCCAGTGGACCAGCTCCGCCTGATCGCAGGTGTCCCCCCGCTTCAGATCGCGCATCAGATTCGTCATCGCCTCGCGCATCGGGACCGCCTGCATGAGCGCCGCGATCGGCGCGACCAGCACGTGCGGCTGATCCCCCTTGAGCAGCCGCCCCGTCACCGCAAGCCGATCCGCCAGAAGTTCGAGACTGACATTCGTCTCGCCGGGCATGACCTCCAGCGCCGAGAGCCCCACCGCGTCGAGCCCTTCGTAGAGCGACAAATCCTCGACCGCCTCGTCCGCCTCATCCAGATGCGCCACCACCAGCAGCACCGGGCGCCCGGCGCGCCTGGCGATCGCCCCCGCCACAAGATGCCCCGCCGATCCCCACGCGCCTTCCGCCAGCACATGCTCCCCTTCGCGCAGCACGTCGATGATCTTCCCGATCGCAGCGTGATCGACAATCTGATGGAGCCAGTCGTGCATACGGATTCCGTGCGCGCAAGCGCGTGCCCGCCGCAAACAATTTGCGGTGGGTCATGCTCCCTATTCCCCTCCCCCTTGAGGGGGAGGGTTGGGTGGGGGTGAATCGAATCCGTCATCACCGCATCCGCATCGAAGCGAACGCAGATCAGACTGACATGTTTCACCCGCCCCCTGCCCCGCCCTCAAGGGCGGGGAGTCAGACTATTCCTCCCGCGCTTCCAGGTCGACGCGCTTCATCGGCGCGCTGAGCACGGGGACTTCGTAAAGCGAATTCGGGCGCAGCTTCTCCGCCGGCGGCGAACGGTCCGGCACTTCTTCCAGAATGCGCATCATGGCGATTTCATCACAGGCCTGATTCTTCGGGCAGCGGTGACACTCGCTCCATACCTTCAAGGGCAACATCTGATGGCGATCCACCACATCGAACCCGCAGCGTTCGAAAAACGCCCGCTCATACGTCAGCGTGAACAGCTTGCGGATTTCCATGTGACGCGCATCGTCGACCACCGCTTCGACGAGCCGCTGCCCGATCCCCTTGCCGCGCATCTGCGGCGCGACCGCCAGCGCGTACACCTCCGCCAGATTGCCCCACATGATCCGCAGCCCGCACACGCCCACGACCTGCCCCTCGTGATCCGCCACCTGATAGTCCCGCAGCCGCTCGTACATCTCCGCGTGCGAGCGGTGAAGCATCAGCCCCTGCTCGGCGTAGTTGTTGATGATCGAGCAGATCGTCGGAACGTCGCCGACCTTGGCTTGTCGGAATGTGGTGTCTGTCAGAGGCATGATCTTTTGCTGTGTATCGGTCAGGTCAAGCGCGGCGGTTGACATGTTCGCCGGCCCTTTTGATCAAAGGCGCGAGCGGACCGTGCGTCAACAGATACGTCGGATTGAACACCTTGGTTCCCACGGCGAAATGCCGCGCCCCCGCGGCGGCGTAGTCGTCGATGTCGGCTTCCGTGCGGATCCCCCCGCCGCCGATGATCGTCAGATCGTCGCGCCGGCTGATGATCTCCCGAATGCACGCCAGCGCGACCGGCTTGAGCGGCGCCCCGCTCACGCCCCCCGCCGGAACCGGCAGCGTGTTGCAGCAGTGAAACATCCGCACCCCCGCCTCCGC
The DNA here is from genome assembly GCA_016125255.1 of Planctomycetota bacterium. Classification (NCBI taxonomy): domain Bacteria; kingdom Pseudomonadati; phylum Planctomycetota; species Planctomycetota bacterium. Next base: position 38,397 of record WGMD01000019.1, read on the forward strand.
CGCCTGCGCGAACATCACCTGATAATTCACCGGCGGCAGCTTGGCGATGACCGTCAACCCCGTCCCAACCGCGCGGGCGAACAATTCCGGGGGCCAGTCAATGTGCCCCACGTTCGGGCAGCTCATGTTCAGTTCGACCGCCAGCGGCTTGAGCCCCGCCATCACGTCCAGCAGTTTCCACCAATCCTCGGCGACGAATCCGTGAATCGAAACGATCTTGTCGGCAACGTCGATCCCGCCGCCGGCGACGCGCTCGGCGAGCCAGTCGACGCCGGGGTTCCGCAGGCCGATCTTGTTGACCCATGCTTTGAGACGCGGGTAGTAGCGGACGGTTTTGACGATGCGCCAAAGTCGCCCGGGACGCGCCGCGGCGGTGAACGTCCCGAGCGTCGGCGTGCAGCCGGCGGGCTGCACGTAGTTGCCGAACGGGGCCGAGATGATCAGCGGTGCGATCACGCGTGCGTCCAATGGGGTGCGTCCAGTATAGTACCCCCCATGTCCGATCCCCACTCGCATCATGACGACCCCGCCGACAGCCCCGTCAGCCCCGAGGAACGCGAGCTTTTCGACACGCTGCTCGATGAACTCCTTGCCGAGTTGCCCGCCTCGCTCGTCGATCGGCTCCAGGAAATCCCGCTCATCGTCGAAGACTTCCCCGATGACGATGTGCTCGACGACATGGGCCTCGAAGACGGCGCCGACCTGTGCGGACTGCACACCGGCGTCCCGCTCACCGAGCGCGGCGTCGAAACGTCCGGCGACCTGCCCGATGTGATCCATCTTTTCCGCGACGCCATCCTCAACCTCGCCGCCGACGCCGACGGCGTCGTCGACGAAGAAGAACTCCGCAAGCAGATCCGCATCACCCTGCTGCACGAGATGGGCCACCACTTCGGGCTCGATGAGGATGATCTGGACAAGCTGGGTTACGCGTAGAGCGGTTTCAATCCATGCGCAGCCCGCCGCCCCAACGAGCCGCGCGCGTCCGCAAGCGGTCGAACCCGCCTCCAATCGCGTTCCTCGCCCGCGGAAGCAGACGTCCAACCGACAAGTCTATGGTCCCTCACGGGCGTCGCCGGTCAACCGCAGCCGGTGGTTAGGGGGCAGCCTTCGTCAGTTGCTTACGCAGCAAAGCACGCTTCTCTTGCATCCGCTCGGGTAGCTCAACACCGCCATCCTCAAGCGTTTGAATCACTTCCAATAGTCGCTGCTTAACATCTGGTTCGGCATGACGCATCAATGCCTTCTCGATCTCTAGGTCATATTCCTGACGAAGTGACTTGAGCTTTCGCAACTCGCTACGACAAGTTGCACAGTGCTTCGCACGAGAGTCAATCCAAAATCTGAGTTCTTCGTACCAGAACCGTTGTTCGTCCCGCGTGAAGGTGAACTTTTCACCGCATCGCGGGCAGAGGAAGGTTGCATCGACATACCAGTGTCGGGGGCAGACGCTAAAGTTCTGTTTGCTGGTGTCAGCACGCGTGGCCGAAGCGAAGTCGATCTGCAACGCACCGGAGAACAGGTGCCGGGGCATCTTCCGTGGGTCACGTTCGCCAAAGAACCCGTCGAACATGATGTTGCTGTGCCCCCTAACACCAAGCTAACTTGCGTGGCCCGCCGGAGACACGCTCAGCCATTGAGTAAAGCCGCATTCGGCGGACACGTCAAGTTGAGCGATCCGTTAGCGAAAAGCGCAGTACCTGCTTGCCCAACCACGAAGCATCTCGTCCTCTGATTCGTCAGCGGCAATGCGGAAAAGCTCTGCGGTGAGTTCCGTGTAAAGTGGGCTACGGGCATCGACGCAAATGCCGGTGGCTTTGATTGCCTCGACTCGCGCCAAATCGTATTCGTTTGGGTCGTGCAGAATCTCCAAGAGCAGCTCGGACACCAGTGGGTCGTTCGCATCGTCGTCGAGTTGCTCAAGGATTTTGCACTTGCGATCATTCTCAGACGTGTCGCCAAGTGCATCGCTGCTTGGAGGGAGGCTGCGATATTCTTGAACACCGGAATGCATGGCCGCTAACGAAAAAGGCTCAGTTGCCGGCCGCCCGCGGAAGCAGGCGTTCAACCGACCACATCATTCTCCCTCGCGGGCGTCGCCGGTCAACTGCAGCCGGTGGTTAGACGACCTTCTCCCAAGTGTCAACCAAACGCATGTCAAGCTGCAGCCGTGGGATGGCCGTGCAAAGTTGCTCGAACTGCTCTTGAGACAATTGAGCAACCTCGTTGTCAGTCATTCGAGACTGATGCCACGCAAGTGAAAGGTGGTCAAGGAGGTGCGCCAAGGCAACTTCGTAAGAGAGGTCGCCATCTTCGTCATATCTCCCTTGCTCAATCTCGGCGATGAGCCCGGGGATATCGCTAGCGATCTCGTGAAGATGAAAGATGGCCCGGTCACGATTCATTGGTCGTCTAACGTAAATCGGCTCAGTTGCCGGCCGCCTGCGGAAGGGGGCTACCAACCGGCAACTCTATTCTCCCTCGCGGGCGTCGCCGGTCAACTGCAGCCGGTGGTTAGGCGACCCTCTTGCAGCGCCTCCAATGCCGACTGCTCCTCGTGAGTGCTTTCACTTGGCCACCGTTCAATCTGGAAGCGGAAGTAGTCACATAGTGATTCGCGT